>JADJSV010000001.1:600000-830424 GCA_016711505.1 Bacteroidota bacterium
TGACCATGATCATGGACAAAGGGCTAAGTACCCGACAAGCTGAAGATATGCTTGATGTTTCTGCCCCCTATATTGACATTGTGAAATTAGGTTTCGGAAGTTCTTACGTTACGCCTAATCTTGAAAAGAAAATTGAAGTCTATCGCTCAGCGAATATACCGGTCTATTTCGGTGGAACTTTGCTGGAAGCTTTCATTGTCAGGAAAAAGTTTGACGACTATATTCGTTTACTTGAAAAATACAAGCTCACACATGCTGAAGTAAGCGACGGATCTATTCAACTGGATCACGGAAAGAAACTTGATTTTATCCGTAAACTGAGTAAGCATTGTACAGTTATCACTGAAGTGGGCTCGAAAGAAGAAGGTATAATCATTCATCCATCGAAATGGATCGATATGATTGAAAGTGAAATCCAGGCCGGTGCCTGGAAAGTAATTGCTGAAGCACGTGAAAGCGGAACTGTTGGTATCTATAGACCTAATGGAAAGGCACACGTTGTTCTGATCAATAAAATTCTGGCAAGAGTCAAAGCTGAAAATATTATCTGGGAAACTCCGAATAAAAGTGGACAGGTTTATTTTATTAAGTTAATCGGTGCAGATGTAAACCTGGGAAACATTTCGCCTACAGAAGTTATTGCACTTGAATCGCTTCGAATAGGTTTGCGAAGTGATACATTCTTTCAGTTTCTCGATAAAAAAATGAACGCTCCAATTTAAAATATACACCCGGTTCTGCCGGGTGTTTTTGATTATTGCAATGACAAAATTGATTTATCTGCTAGTTATTCTCCTTTGCTCTTCTTGTCTGACCAGAAAGAATATTGATTTTAAATCAATAGAAAATGTTACATATGCTTCAGAGAATAATTCTCCTGTAATTAAATTCGATCTCAAAATTCATAATCCGAATAACTGGGGTCTGAGAGTTACAGATGTAAACACAAATGTATCGATAGATAATAAAATGATCGGGTCTACACTTCTTCCTGAGACAATTAAAATTGCCAGGAAGTCAGATATTCTCATTCCGATGCAATTAAATCTTTCCCTGGCTGACTTGCTTACATTTTTGCCGCAAGGACTTAGCCTTTTCACAGGTAATAAAACAACGATCAATACCTCTGTTGATGGCGGGATTACATTAAAGAAATTTTTATTCAGAAAACGTATTGCAATAAATCTGAAGCAAGAACTTGATTTGAACCGGTAGTTGAATAAACAACCAGCATTGTATCATGAACTACACACAAAAATTATCTGAAATAACAGCAACAGTTGAAAATGAATTCGGAAATCTGAGTGAAGAAAAACTGAACATGAAGGCAAACCCTGAATCATGGAGCATTGCACAATGTATAGAACATCTGATCATATCAAACTCCAAATATTTTCCTGCATTTGAAGCGGTATTATCAGGAAAACATAAAATGACTTTCTGGGAGAGAAACAATCCATTAACAACTTACACCGGAAAGCAGATGGTCAAAACTCTTGGACCTGTTGTAGTAAAGAAATTTCAGGCACCAAAACTTTTTCTCCCCTCCCGTTCTACAATTAAAGTCTCAATCATTAAAGACTTTATAGTTCATCAGGAAAAACTTTGTTCACTTTTAAAAAAACTAAACACTCCTCAATTTGAAAAAATTGTGATCACCTCTCCTGTTGCTGCTCTTCTCACTCTTAAACTCACCGATGCAATGGAAATCTTAGTTGCTCATGAAGAACGACACTTGAATCAAATGCTTCGTATTAATTAATAAAGGAAAAGTTGTTTCCGGGAAGAGAATTTTTTTGGGGGGGCCCCCCCCATTAATAATTAATTATTTTCATTTTTGTCCGACCCAAAAAAACCCCTTTTATTTGGTGGTAAATAAAAAATAAATCCCCCCCCCCCCCCCCCCAACCCCCCCCCCCCCCCCCCCTCCCGTCGCCCTCCCCCTTCGGGGGGGGGGGGAGGCCGGGCCCGGCGGGGCCCCCCCCCCCCCAACAAAAAAAAATTGGGGGAGGGGGGGGGGCGGCCCCCCCCCAAACCCCCACGATTGGGGGGGGGCGCGGGGGGCCCCGGGGTTTTTTTTTGTCCCCAAAGGAAAAAAAAACACAAAAAAACGGGAGGAAGCGGCTTCAAAAGGGGAAATTCATATCGGACGCTAGTGATTAGTAATTATTAATTATTAATTAAAAAAAATCCCGCCGGTATTAAGAGCGGGATCAACCTAAAGAAAATACACTAACCTGATACTAATTATACTATTTTTCTTTTTGTCTTTTATAGATGAAAATTTGTCTGCCATTTTCTTTAATGATCACTTTCTCTAATTCCGGTGCGCTTTCACCTTTGTCACCGAATACGATAATGTGATCTTCATTATCCAGACTGTCAGGAATATTAAGATCATCATGATCATACTTTTTTATGATCTTAGTCCTCTTGCCATTTTTGTCAATATTGATCTCAACGTGTTCTTTGTCTGAAGATGGGGATTCAGAAGGTGTCGGTGGAGATGGCGGCACTGGATGATTCGGATGATTGCCATGGAAATTTATATCAATATCATCATCCTCAAAGTGCATTTCAAATTTAAGATTTGCCATAGAAGCTTCAAGGTCTTGCATCACATCTTCCAATTCACGCATCGATTTATCAATTTCAATGTGGATATCCGCTGATTCACCTTTCTTTTTGTCACCGGACTTCTTTTTATCTCCGGAGCTGATATGCATACTGTAGGATAAACCTTTCTGATCCTTTCCACTTTCACTTTTTCTATTCTTCAGCATCGATAAATTCAAGTCATGTTTGTCACTTATGCCTTGCATTACACTGTAAAACTCTTCATCATTGTCAACATTGAAAGTTGTGTCAATACTTTGACTATTCTTTTTATCCGTACTTTTATATTTGAACTTTACTTCACCATTATCTTTACGGATCAACGAAACTGATTGGGCAAAGGTAACAGACAATGTCAGCAGGATTATGGCTACTCCGAGTACGATCCAGGCTAATACAATACGTGAGGGAAATTTATTGATCATAATGGTGCCGTTTAATGAACCAAAGATAACTCCGGAAGAACAGAACAGGGTTAATGCGCCGTTAATCTCTGTTAAAGATTGGTTAAAGTCGACCTTTAAATGTTAACAGATTTGTATTTTTGCATGTAATGAATAAGAAAAGTATCAGAGGTATAATTGCACTGATGAGTATCGCTTTGATTGGTGTGATCGGCCTTCAGCTTTACTGGATCTTTCATGATATCCGTTTAAAAGAACAGCAATTCGAGCAGTCTGTTAATCAGGCAATGAATTCTATTGTTGACCGGATAGAAACCAATGAGGCAATGAATATTCTCCACGAAAGAGTATTCAATTTTGACCCGCAAAGAGTAACTCAACTTATCATCCGCGACACGACAAATTTCAATCCGGTCACAATAACTGATACGAGTATTGAAATTCCCAACTTACCCGGTCATCCGCCACCAATCATGGAAGACCTTGACAATGCGGATATCAACATAGAATTCCATCGTCCGGGGAGCAATAGGTCCTTTTTACGTGTCCAAAAGAGGAATTATTTTCACAAAGACTCGGTAAGTCAGCACACGATCCATAGTTCGCAGATTACAAGGGTTTTCGGTGATTCAGCGGAAATAACGATTCGTCAAAACGAGGAGAAAATCAAGGCCAGACTTGAAAAGCTCAATGATGTAATGCAGAAAGTGGCCGTTGAATTCGCCGGTCCGGAGGGCGATGTTTTATCACGGATTGACTCAACTCGACTGGATTCTCTGATTAATATGGAATTGAAAAACCGCGGCATAGATATTGACGTAAATTACGGGGTATTGAATGGCCTGTCTAACTCATTTCTTATTCAAAAAAGTAAGATAGACCAAAAAGAACTGCAGAATTCAAAATTCCGGATTCTCTTGTTTCCAAACGACATTGTTTCGAAACCGGATTACCTGATCCTGCATTTCCCCAATACCATTAAATATGTGTTGGCATCTATGTGGTTTATGCTCGCCAGTTCAACACTCTTTACATTCATTATCCTGTTCGGTTTTGCATATACCATTCAGGTCATTTATAAACAGAAAAAATTGTCCGACATAAAAAGCGATTTCATAAACAATATGACGCATGAGTTTAAAACTCCAATTGCAACAATATCTCTGGCTGTTGACTCTATAAAGAATCCAAAGGTTCAGAATGACAAGGAAAAGATGGAATACTTCACGCGAATTATCAGAGAAGAAAATAAAAGAATGAACAGTCAGGTTGAAAATGTATTACAAATGGCACAGCTCGAAAAAGGTGAATTACATCTCCGGAAAGAGCAGTTGAATCTTCATTCTATCATTCTCAATGCAGTTGATTTAATTGATCTGCAAGTACAAAGTAAAGAAGGCAAAATTGATCTTGCACTTGATGCAACTATTCCAATGACAATTGGTGATCCGATACATCTGTCGAATGTCATTTTTAATCTGCTCGATAATGCGAATAAGTATTCCCCGGAGAAGCCGGTTATCATGATTTCAACTTACAATAATAATGAAGGATTATTCGTTACTGTAAAGGATAAAGGTGCCGGAATGTCAAAAGAAACGCAGAAAAAGATCTTTGAAAAATTCTATAGAGTACCAACCGGAAATATTCACGATATTAAAGGATTCGGACTTGGATTAAGTTATGTAAAAGAAATCGTGGAATTACATAAAGGCACTATCAAGGTAGATAGTGAACCCGGTGCAGGAAGTACTTTTGAAATATATTTACCATTCTCATTTCATTGAAAACCCTAAATACAATGACAGCAAAAACAAAAATTTTACTTGTAGAAGACGATCCCAACTTCGGTTCAGTTCTTAAAAATTATCTGGAACTGAATGACTATGAAGTTAAGCTTTGTACAGACGGATTCGCAGGTTACGACCAGTTTGTCGCTGGCAAATTTGATATCTGTATTCTTGATGTGATGATGCCGCGGAAAGATGGATTTACTTTAGCAAAAGAAATCCGTGAAAAAGACGAACATGTTCCTGTCATCTTTCTAACAGCAAAAACTATGAAAGAAGATATGCTTGCCGGTTTCCGCGTAGGCGCAGATGATTATGTTACAAAACCATTCGATTCAGAAGTTTTGCTTTTGAAGCTAAAAGCTATTTTGAAGAGAAAATATCTGAAAGAAGATTCTTCCTTAGATATTATTAATATTCATGGAAAAGGGTTTCGGTTAATCGATAATGCTTAGTACTTTTGGTCGATTACCAAACTTAACTTAAAGACCCTTATTTGTGGATAGAAGGAATTTTATCAAGAGCTCATGTACTTTTTGTCTGGCCGCAACCGGTGTTGCTGCGATTACAACTCTTCTGGAAAGTTGTGGGACAATGCATGTTTTTAATGGTAGCATTAATGATAATTCTATTACGATTCCGATAGCTGAACTTACAGAAAAAGAATCTCTGATCGTTAAAGCGAAAAACACTTCTGCTGATATTGCATTGATCAAAATGAAGTCAGGTGAATGGAAAGCTATTCTAATGCTCTGTACTCATGCGTCTAATCCGGTAACTTTTTATGGGAGTGGATTCCGTTGCAATGTTCACTTCAGTGAATTCAATCTGGCCGGAGTTCCTCAAAGCGGACCGGCCCAGAAACCTTTAAAAGTTCTGACTACTGAACAGACGGCTGATTCAATTGTAGTCAGATTACTTTAAAGCTACTATTTAAACAACGTCAATTTTCGATTTGCCATAAATTCAATCCAGTTGTTACTTGTTGACTAAAACACGTTTGTTTATTAATCTACCATTCAGGTCAAACTGAATAATATAAAGTCCATTACTTAACTCTGATATATCAAGTTGTGAAAAATATGCTGAAATATCACCTTCTTTCTTCAGAACAACTTGCCCTGTCAGATCGAACAGTTTGACAGAGAATTGCGAATTCAAAATGTTCGAATTAATTTTTATAATTCCTGTTGTCGGATTCGGATAAATAAATAATTCAGAAGATTCTAATTCTTCTACCCCGACTTGAAAATCAATTCCTAAATTGACATTATAGAAATCACCATAATCTGCTACATTGGTTATTATTGTTGCAGCACTTCCATTATAAATACGAAAATATCCATTGCCATTGTAGCAACAAATACCATCACCATAAGTATCGTAAACTGTTACTGAATAACAGCCGTCAGATAAATATATAGTGTCGGTATATAGAGTAAGAGGCGAAGTAAAATTATTTCTTGAAAATAAGACTGTACCCTGTGCATCCTTAACAGTCCATGAAACTTCTTCAGGCGATGAATCTGTTTTGGTCAATATCCTCAAAAAATTAGTATTGTAAATATTAACCGGATTAAATGAAGAACGCAGAGTATCATCAAATAAATATTCATCGTTATTGGAATTTGGTTGATCAATATATGCTGTGAAAGTATGATTTCCTGAACCAAAAGTTATAGCCGGTAATGTTACAGTTGTACTATCCATCAAATTCAGTGAGCCTGTCCACACATACGATTGCACAGAGCCGTTGTCCACAAAATAATGTATGTTCAGACTAGTCAACGTTGCGCTTCCATTATTTTTAATTACTATTTGTGGCTCTAAGCCATCACAGCCCGGATTTCTTCTTCTGTATTCATAAGCATTTGTAGGAGCAGCAATTCTTTCAATTGATGCATTGTTAGTATAATTAATTGCTTTGTATTCTATGGCATGAGATTGAATTGCATATTCAGGATGATAAAATCCTGAAGGCCCACCCGTAACAGTATAAGGTACCATATTGTAATCAACTGCCAGCGTTCCACCGGGTGAAATAAAAGGAGTGGCATTATAATCCTGAGGGGTTACATAAGATCCGGGACACCAGTTTGCACGTTTATAGAACCATGTACTTGTATAACCCGGGGCCCCTTGCGGATATAGAGGATTAGATCCACAATCTGCACGCCATATTCTTTGATCAAAATCTGTTCCGGCAATATTCAAAGTATGGGTAACATCAAAAAATTCAGCTACATTTTGATTCGGGTAACCTCCAAAACCATGTCCGGTTGTAATCAATCTGATCTTTTCATAAACTGTATTGGTATCTACAGGAATTGAAATCATAGATAAATGATTTTCGATAGGGTCAGCAGCATTTCCATATTGCCATGTCCCATTCCATAAGTTAGTAATTTTAAAAGCATCCATTGGTGGCGTTCCTTCAATAAAATAAAACTCATTCGTCACCAACCAGCCATTGCTATACCCGCATACATTCGAAACAAATGTTACACTGTCTTGCAATAATGTTCTGTAATCTGTTACATCATACCACAGATCTACTGCCATTCCATAAGGAGTAACTGCACGCGCAATTTCAATTTGCTCCTTTACATTGAAGTTAACATAAAATGAATCATACTCGAGATAAAGTGATACGTCCGGATTAACAAAAACCGAATCTGTTGCATTTCCCAGACTATCGAAAACATAATTATTGTAATAAGCCGGCCATACAGTAACCTGATAAGTTACTGTCGCAGGATTGAGCGAATCAGAATAAAAGCTGACTACAAATGTGGGGTTTTCAACTGAATCAATTGATGATGTAGTAGTATCGTAAGAATAGGAATAGGAAGGCAATGTCATATATTGAATTGTATCAACAATATTTCCATCTACAGTAAAAGAAGGAAAAGCTGTTAAAGTTGAATCAACTTCACCTGTTTCTCTTTCAACTTTTAATGTTGCAATGCGGTCATAAATATCGCATCCGAATCCGGGACAAGTCAGTTTGTATTTTAATAATATCCGGTAATAAGAAAGTGAATCAGAGGGAAAAAGAAAAGTCCCTTTTCCTGTGTTGCAATTCTGATGCAGAAGTCCCGAAAAACCATTCACAATGGTTGTATCACCGGTTGCTGCATTTGCAGAATCGGGCTTCAGCATGGAAGTCAGAACAATAACTGTCAGAATTATTGTTGTAATATGTTTTAATTGTTTCATCTTTCTTTAAATTTACCGGGGATTCAAATATAATAATATTCTGTAAAACATGTCATTTTATATTGCCATCATTCTCTTTATTATCTCTGTTATAGCGGGATTAATAGTTAGTATAATCGGAAAAAATACACCAAAAGAGAAATTTTTCCTTTATGCTGCAATACATGGAATGTTTCTGTTTGCATTCATAGCATCGTTGATACTTCGGAAAGATCCAAACGCATTTAATTATTTCTTTCTGACATATATTTGTAGTGGACTGGTTTTGTCCGGACTTGCCTGGCGGAGTAATACAAATTTCGGATTAAAGATCTATTTCAGCATTTTTGTAATTACAATAGCTATGTTTATCCTTTCTCCATCACGTCTGGTTAATTTTCTGCTTACGACAAAATATCAGGACACATTGGGAGAATCATTTCAAGTTAAAGAAAACTTTTTCCTCGAACGACAAAGCTCTTCAATGCGCTCTGAAAATATTCCATTATATAAATTGATCAGAAAACGCGGGATCTTCCATTCAACAATTGCCCGTGACCTTAATTTCAACGGACAAATTGATTCAATCAGAGTGCTTGATTTTGACAAATCAAATCTTTCACTGATCAGAGGATACACAAGCAAATCAACTTATGTAAGTACAACGATCGATAGTGCTGATGTAGAAATTTTAATGAAGAAAAAAACACAAGACGGCTTAGAATATAAACTATGAGCAAGAATTTACTTTTCACCAAACTATTTGTTATCATAACAGTGATAACTTGTGCAGGTCAATTGCCCGACACAGACATCTTTCTTTTTAAAGCCAGATCAACAGGTAAATCACATTCTTTCGGTGAAGCAAAAAACATCACTAATCGAATTGGTTATGATAACCAGCCCTGCTTTTCTCCTGACAGCAAAGAACTGCTATTTGTTGCTGTAGAAGATAGTGGACAATCAGAGATCTGGAAATATAATATCAAAGACAAAACCAAAACACAAATTACAACTTCTGAAGAAAGTGAATACTCCCCTACTTTCATTCGCGGCGGAACAAAAATTTCAACTGTAAGGGTTGATAAAGATGGTGGACAGCGGTTCTATGTATTGGATTATCCGGAAACAACAAAGTCAGAGTTGGTCAAAAATTCAGACAGCATCGGATATTCATGTTGGGTAAATGATTCAATGATTACGATGTTCGTTGTAGAAGATACCAGTTCATTACAAGTTCTGGATCTGAAAACAGGACAGCGAACGTTTGTATTAACAAATCCCGGAAGGTGTATGAAGATACATCCGAAGAATAAAGAACTTTACTTTATTGATAAAAATGATTCCGCACACTGGTATCTTTCTACATACAACTTCAAATCAAAAAAAGTAAAACAAATTATCGAGACGCTTCCCGGTTCAGAAGATTTTGCATTTTTTTCTGATGGCACATTGATCTGCGGTTTTAAAGGTGGTGTTTTTGAATTGCAAGGTAAATCATGGGTTGCAATTGGAAGACCGATTGTATCTATGGACAATGATTTCTATCGAATTGCTATCAGCCCCGATGACCAGTACATTGCAGTCGTGTCCTTCAAAGGCAAAAAACCATGATGTACGATTACCTTATCGTAGGACAAGGAATTGCCGGATCGACACTTGCTTATATGCTGCGAAAAAAAGGTAAGAGAGTTTTTATCATCGATAAATTTTCCCCGAACAGTTCGTCGCAGGTTGCTGCAGGGCTTGTGAACCCGATCACAGGCAGAAGGATTGTAAAAAGCTGGATGGCTGATGTTGCGCTTCCCTTCGCTTTTCGATTTTATTCAGACTATAAGAATGAAATCGGTACTGAAGTTTTCCATCAGATGGATGCTCTTGAGGTGACAGGTACAATCCATGAGTTCAACGAATGGACGCGAAGAATGGATGAACAAAATCTAACCAATTATTTTCGAGACGATGCGCCCAATGAATTGTATCGTGGAAAGATCCGTGACTTTATAAAATTGGTTCGCATTACTTCTTCCGGATGGATGGATATACCTCTTTTTGTTTCCGCTATCAGAAACATTTTCGAAAGTGAAAATTGTTTCAGGAATGAACTATTTGAAATTGGAGATCTCATTGTTTCAGAAAAAGAAGTAACCTACAACGACATCAAAGCAATTAAGATCATTTTTTGTGAAGGTTATAAAGGTCCTGAGAACGAATTCTGGAATTTCATTCCTTTGATTCCTGCCAAAGGTGAAATTGTAGTGATCAGATGCAATGAATTACCACAAGATTTTATTCTTCTTTCAGGAATGTTCATTGTTCCGATCGGCGATCATAAATTCAAATGCGGTGCTACGTATGAATGGAAATTTAAAAATGAATTACCAACTGAATCAGGAAAAACAAAATTACTTGAAATGCTCAATGAAGTACTTAAAGTCGATTTTGAAGTTATTGAACATACTTCCGGTGTGCGACCAACAGTGAAAGACAGACGACCCGTCATAGGAATGCATCCTGAATTTTCCAACGTTGGAATATTTAATGGATTGGGAACAAAAGGCGTTTCGCTGGCTCCGTATTTTGCGAATCAATTTGTGGAGTATCTGGAGAATGGTGGAAGCTTGAACATTGAAGTTGATGTAAGGAGATTTCAAGTGAAAAAATAAACACAGAAGTGGCAATAAGGTTAAAAATGAGACCGCTCTTTTTATCCGTGCACTCTTATGTTCTTAGTGTTAAAAAAATCGAAGAACGTAGTTTGTCATGATTAATCTCTACCTTGAATTACATCCTATAATTTGGAAATTCTATTCTTCGCTTCGAGAAATTCCTCCCAGACTTCCTTCACAATCTCACCTGCCGGAATTATTTTATGTACTTCAGCAGCAACCTGTCCAATTTCCAATTCACCTTCTTCCATATCTCCTTCAAACATTCCTTTCTTAGCCCGTGCACGACCGAGGATCAATTTCAATTCATCAGCGCTTGATCCTCTTCCTTCAGCTTCGGCTATTTGATTGAAAAATTTATTCCGCATCATACGAACAGGTGTCAGTTGTTTTAATACAAGCATTGTCTCCCCTTCCTGGCTTTCAACAACTTTGTTTTTAAAAGATGAATGTCCTGATGATTCTAATGATGCCACAAAACGTGTTCCCATTTGCACTGCTTCTGCACCTAATGCAAAACAAGCAAGCATAGAACTTCCCGAAGCAATTCCGCCTGCAGCGATCAACGGTAACTTTGTAGCTTCTCTGATGATTGGGATCAATACAAGAGTTGTAGTCTCTTCCCTTCCATTATGTCCGCCGGCTTCAAAACCTTCTGCAACGATTGCATCAACTCCGGCTTCTTCACATTTCAATGCAAACTTTTTATTAGCGATCACATGAACAACCTTTATTCCATGTTCCTTAAGCTTTGATGTCCACGTTTTAGGATTACCTGCTGAAGTAAAAACGATGGGTACTTTTTCTTCTATTATGATCTGCATGATCTCTTCAATGTTCGGATAAAGCAGTGGAACATTCACTCCAAACGGTTTTGAAGTTGCTTTTTTGCATTTCTGAATATGCTGCCTTAAAACATCCGGATACATCGATCCGGCACCAATTAGTCCCAATCCACCGGCATTACTTACCGCAGATGCCAGTTCCCATCCGCTACACCAGATCATACCTGCTTGAATTATAGGATATTCTATGCCGAAAAGTGAAGTGATTCTATTGTTCATATTGTGCACAATTAAGCCTTAGAAAGCAGCTTAATATGCGCCAAAAATAATACTTTTACCGACCGGAATCAGCACAAACCAATTTAATATTATGAAAGCAATTATTCCTGTTGCAGGGATCGGTAGTAAACTAAGGCCGCATACGCATACACAGCCAAAAGCTCTTGTACCCGTTGCCGGTAAACCGATCTTATCACATATCGTCGATAAACTGGTTTCCAATGGAGTAACTGATTTTATTTTTATCATTGGATACCTGGGTGATAAAATCGAAGAATATATCAAGTCTAACTACCCTGCGCTTAAAACAAGTTTTGTTCTTCAGGATCCCCGTGAAGGTACGGGACAAGCAGTCTGGCTTAGCAAAGATCTGATCAGTCCGGATGAAGAATTGATAATAGCATTAGGAGATACAATTTTCGATGTTGACCTGAAAGAGATTATCGAATCCAGCGGTTCAATGTTAGGTGTAAAAAAAGTTCTTGACCCAAGAAATTTTGGCGTTGCAGAATTAGATGAGAATGGGATCATAAGAAACGTTGTAGAAAAACCACCTATACCTAAATCAAATTTAGCATTGGTTGGGATCTATAAGATCAAAGAAACGAAACAACTTTATGATGCACTGGAACACATCATCACGAAAAATCAACGGACGCAAGGAGAATTTCATCTTACGGATGCAATAATGCTGATGATATCGGATGGTGTCATCTTCAAAACTTTTCCTGTCGAGAACTGGTATGATTGCGGCGTAAAGGACAACCTCCTGGAGACGAATGCAATGTTACTTAAGAAAAACTGTAAACCGGTAGAAGCAGATAAATATCCAAATACTATAATTATACCACCCGTAAGTATTGCCGAATCCTGTCAGATCAGTAATAGTATTATCGGTCCAAATGTTTCAATCGGCGACAATACTATTATCAACTACTCAATCCTGAAAGACGCTATCATTGGCTCTTATTCAGAACTGGAAAATGCAGTTTTACATCATTCTGTAATCGGCAGTGATGCTTCTTTGCATGGATTAAGTCAATCATTGAACCTGGGTGACAGCACAGAAATTGATTTTGGCTGATCAACTCGAATACATTTAATTTCAAGAAAACAATAAACCATAATATGGAAAAAGATACAGAGATCTTCAGTCTCATCAATAAAGAAAAGAAACGTCAGCAGCATGGAATTGAATTGATCGCTTCTGAAAATTTTGTAAGTAAACAAGTAATGCAGGCAATGGGCTCTTGTCTGACGAATAAATATGCTGAAGGACTACCGGGAAAAAGATATTACGGCGGATGTGAAATTGTAGATCAGGTTGAGCAGATCGCTATTGATCGTGCAAAGACATTATTCAATGCAGCATGGGTTAATGTTCAACCGCATTCAGGAGCGCAGGCAAATGCTGCTGTTATGCTTGGCGTGATTCAACCGGGAGATACAATTCTTGGTTTTGATCTTTCTCATGGTGGCCATTTAACTCATGGTTCATCTGTAAACTTTTCCGGCAAACTTTATCGCCCAACATTCTATGGTGTTCGTCAGGAAACCGGTCAGGTAGACTATGATGCAATGGAAGTTACAGCAAGAAAAGAAAAACCGAAATTGATAATTGCAGGTGCTTCGTCTTATTCGCGTGACTGGGATTTTATCAGAATGAGACAAATTGCTGACGAAGTTGGCGCATTGCTTATGGCAGATATTGCACATCCTGCCGGATTGATCGCACGTGGTTTGCTGAATGATCCGCTTCCTTATTGTCACATTGTTACAACTACAACACATAAAACACTTCGCGGACCAAGAGGCGGAATAATCATGATGGGCAAGGATTTTGAAAATCCAATGGGACACAAAACTCCTAAAGGAGAAATCAAAATGATGAGTGCTGTACTTGATGGCGCTGTTTTTCCGGGAACACAAGGTGGACCACTGGAACATGTTATTGCAGCAAAGGCTGTAGCATTTGGAGAAGATCTTACTGATGAATATTTCAAATATTGTGTTCAGATGGTTAAGAATGCAAAAGCTATGGCAAATGCCTTTATCGCTTTAGGATATAAGATCATTAGTGATGGCACCGACAATCATTCAATGCTTATCGATCTGAGAAGTAAAAATGTTACCGGAAAATTAGCTGAAAATATTTTAGTGAAAGCAGATATCACTGTAAACAAAAACATGGTTCCTTTCGATGACAAATCACCTTTCATTACATCCGGGATCCGTGTCGGTACTCCTGCAATGACCACCCGGGGCATTAAAGAAAAAGATTGTGAAAAAATCGTAAAGCTTATCGACGAAGTCCTGATGAATCACGACAATGAAACGAAAGTTGCTGGTGTTAAGAAGAAAGTGAATACGATGATGGAGCGGTTTCCACTATATTAGTTCAAGGTTCAAAGTTCAAAGTTGGCTTCGTAGTTTCCTACGCAGCCAACTTTGAACTTTGAACTTTGAACTTTGAACCTTGAACTAACTTCTATCCAACTCCCAAAATAATCCTCCGACATAATTGCCAGGCCTTGTTTGGTTATTGAAAGTGGCCTGAAGGTATCGACCATTACTGCTAATTCTTTTGTTTCTTTTTGACCGATACTTTTTTCAACAGTGCCCGGATGCGGACCATGCGGAATTCCTGCCGGATGCAATGTGATCATACCACGGGTTACTTTTTTTCTGCTCATAAAATCTCCATCAACATAATAGAGAACTTCATCCGAATCAATGTTACTATGATGGTAAGGAGCAGGAATGCTTAATGGATGATAATCGTATAGGCGCGGAACAAATGAGCAGATCACAAAATTATTCGCTTCGAATGTCTGATGTATTGGTGGCGGCAGATGCAATCTTCCTGTGATCGGTTCGAAGTCATGAATTGATAAGATGTAGGGATATAAATTTCCATCCCATCCGATGGCATCAAAAGGATGCGTTGCATAAATGTAAGGATAAACAATACCCTGTTTTTTGATCATGATCTTGAATTCACCTTTCTGATCAATCGTCTCCAGCTTTTCAGGTTTGCGGATGTCTCTCTCACAGAATGGAGAATGCTCTTCTAATTGACCGTAAGCATTTCTGTATCTTTTCGGAAACTCAATTGCAGTAAAAGATTCAACGATGAAAAGTCTGTTGTTGCTATCAGTAAAATGCAATTGGTAGACCGTTCCTCTTGGAACAACTAAATAGTCACCATATTTAAATTCAAGCTGACCATAAATAGTTTTTATTGTTCCACTTCCTTCGTGAATAAAGATCACTTCATCGGCATCGGCATTCTTGAAAAAATAATCTTTCATTGATGCCTGTGGTGAAGCGAGTGTAATATGTACATCCGAATTCACTAATACCGGAACTCTGCTACGCAAATAATCTGATGTCGGAATAACATTGAAGCCTTCGAAGCTCTGATGTTTCAAAGATTTTTCAAATGCTATTTCCGGCGCAACTGAAAAAGATTCTCCAATGGATTTTACCATTGTAGGCGGATAACAATGATAGATCAGTGAGTAGACATTCGAAAAGCCGTGAGTTGAAACCAATTCTTCTGCATATAATTCCTGATTTGGTTTTCTGAATTGTGTATGTGGCTTAGGAGGAAGACTGCGCAGTTTGTGGTGTTGAGCCATAAGATATTTTTTACACGTCAAATTTAACCATTTCCTGCCAAATCAAACCTTAATTTTTATCATGAAAAAATCTATTTTTAAAAATTAAGTGATAGAAATCATGGAAATTTTAAGAATAATCGAATCAAAACCCATTTTCAACTGCTCCTTCTATAAATATTGAATACCAAATGCCACTCTTCTTACAACTGTAAGTCTTTGCCGTCATTCTAAAAACTTAGCCGCTTCAAATGCGATTAACTTGCTAAGCGGATACCATGTATTGTGTCCGTACCATTTGATTAAATAATGAACACATGAAAAAATCGAAATTACAGGTTATGATAGAATTTTTATCGCACCTGTCTCAACTAAAAAGAGCTTCTAAAAGCGGTATTAAAGTACCGACTGTAAAAAACGGACGCCAGTTGAGTGTTGTTCTTGTATTGTTCCTGCTATTTTCAACAAACATGTTTGCTGTCACTTATTATTCCCGGACATCCGGAGGTAATTGGAACGTAGCTTCAACATGGTCAACTGTTGGATATGGTAATGCAACAAATTCCGGAACATTCCCATCTGCAGGTGACGTAGCAAATATTGGTGATGGTTATACTGTCATGATCAATGCTGCTGTCAATGTTGGTACTATTAATATAGGTCAAGGTGTATCAGGAACACTTGAATTCAGATCAACATCCAATTACACTGTCAATGTAAGCGGAAGTGTAACTGTAAATACAGGTGCACGGTTCTATTACAATTCAGCAGTGATCCGGACACATCAGGTGAACGTTTCAAAAAACTTTACTAATTATGGTCAGGTTGATTTTTATGTTGGCGCAGGTCAGCTTGTCAATCTTTCATTTAATACAAATTCTAATAGCATTGTTTCCGGAACCGGTACATGGGATCTTAACAATGTCACTTTAAATAAAACATTATCTACTGCCTTCACATTAAATGTTCAGACAAGTACGTTTGAATCAGGTATACGTAGTTTCATTGGAACGTATGGAACTTACATTCATAACAACTCAGGAACTTACCTGATAAATCCTACAGCAGCAACTTTCACGATTGGGCCTAACATGAAATACCAGATTCCATTAGGAACTATGTGGTTTGCATCGAATGCAGACAACGTTGTGATTCAAGGGGAAATGTACATAACAGGCGGAACAGTAAAAATAGGTAAAACAAATGGTATACAAGGATTAAGATATGATCAGAATGGAGCAACTATTCCAAAGTTAGATATCTCTGCAGGTTCACTTGAAGTACATGGTGGAATTACTTATGGAACGGCATCCAGTACCGAACCCTTTCATTTCCGAATGACAGGTGGAGCAGTTACTATTAATTCAGGAAGTACAGGCTCAAATCGTCAGTTATTATATCTGAATGATGTTGCTACCAGTACTTTTTACATGAATGCCGGAACTATAACATTCCAGCGTCCAAATACCAACGGAGCACTTACAGTAGATTTTGCAGTACCGGGAACAAATGGTAGCGTAACTTCTAATGGTGGTATTCTTCAATTTGGTAATGCGTCAACTGCTGCAGGTGCTGTATTTAATTTCAGACCTTATGCAAACGTAACGCAACCGCATTTCAGAGTATCAGGAAGCGCAGGTAATGCCATCACTCTGGCAACTTCATATGGATCAACTACAAATTTCAGAATTCTAAGTTTATACATTGATGTAAATAAAACATTTGACATTCGTTCAATTGGCGGTGCTGTTGGAGACTCAAAAACGATGACCCTCATGACTACCTGCAATGGTGTCGAAGCATTGTACAATGCCGGTACATTCCAGCAACGATTGAGTACAGTTACATTCAATACATCAGGAGCACAGGCAATTGGTGGACCGAATACAACTACTTTCTATAATCTAAGCATAAACAACGCAAGTCATATCACGCTTAACAAGCCAACAAATGTTACTAATTTCCTCACGATGGTGAATGGTAAATTATTAACTACAAATGCAAACGTACTAACTTGTACATCTACCGCATCTGCTACGATCGGTTCGAGCACGAGTTATGTTGATGGTCCTATGGTCCATACTGTTGCATCAGCTGCACTTACTGCAAGAACTTTCCCTGTTGGAAAAGGTTCAGCATATCGTCCTGTTGTTTTAACTGTAACTCATAACAATGCTCTTTCAGTTACTTACAGAGCAGAAGTAAATAATTCACCGGCAACTGCATTGCCTTACACATATCCACCAACAATTGCAAACGTTTCAGCGGTACGTTATACACGTATCATTCGCTCAGCAGTAAGTAATTTCACAAGCGGAAGAATTCAGATGTATTACAATACAGATGATGTTGTAGGCGATAAAAACACTCTTACTGTTGCGCATGATGACGGCGTTTCTCAATGGAGAAATATTGGCGGAACTGCTACGGCAAACTGGGTAGGAAATATTACATCAGGACTGTTTACCAGCTTCAATACTTATTTTGCTCTGGCTAATCCTCCGGGTGGTGGTAATGCTCTTCCGGTTTCACTTACTTCATTCACTGCTGCCTTTGAAGGAAAAAATGTTGCGGTAAAATGGACAACTGAATCAGAGATCAATAACGATTTCTTTACTCTTGAAAGATCTACTGACAACATCCATTATTCTGAAATTACTCAGGTCGATGGAGCGGGAAATTCAACAACATCAAAAAGTTACTCATACACAGATCAGCAAGCATTACGTGGAATTTCATACTACCGTCTGAAACAAACAGACTTTGATGGAAATTTTGAATACTTCCCTGCTGCTGTTGTACAAAATAAAAACAAAGGATCATTTGTGATCTATCCTAATCCTGCTAGTACAAGTATCGTTCACCTTTCAGGTGAAACAAATCTTGAGAATGCAGTAGTTGTTGTTCAGGATATAACAGGACGTACAATTCCTGCAACTTACAGAACAACAGAAAATGGTTCAGTCGAAATTCAAATTGATGAGTATTACTTAAAAACCGGTGCTGTATTTTTTATAAATGCAACAGACGGCGAAACAGTGATCAGAGAAAAATTACTCATCAACTAAAAATATTTTTCATGGTTTAGTTAGGAATATTGGTTAGGCAAAAGAGGCTCCTTAGGTGGGGCCTTTTTTGTTTTCAATTATCTCCCGCAGAGTTGCGCAGAATACGCAGAAAATCCGCAGAGATCCCTTCGGGATGGATAATTATATTCATATCAGATTGTTCTAAAAATAATATTTGTGGTCCTTTTTAGAAAAGAACATAATTAAATATTTTTTTCTGCTCCCGTAGGGAGCTCTGCGGATTTTCTGCGTATTCTGCGCAACTCTGCGGGAAATAAACCACCAAAACACTTGCCCCTTTAACCCTTAATTTTAGTATATTTGCACTACTAAAAAAAACGGGATGAAATTAGTTAGTTACCTGGCCAACAATGGTGAACATTTAGGCCTTTTTGTTGAAAATACTATTTACAATCTACCGGAAAATGCCGGTCTGATCGGAAAACAGTTGCCTGATTCAATGGCTGCTTTTTTAAACGGCGGAAGTGATGCAATGAAAATTGCTCATGAAGTCAACACCGGTATCATAAATAAGTCGATCAAAGCTATAGCTGCAAACGTCAATAGCGATGCGTTACTTGCCCCTGTTCCCCACCCGACTTCATGCCGCGACGGATATGCATTCAGACAGCATGTTGAAGCTGCTCGCAGAAACCGCAAGGTTCCTATGATAACAGAATTTGACCAATACCCTATTTTCTATTTTACTAATCATAATGCTGTACAAGGTCCCGGTGATGTTGTATGCATGCCCGATCATTTTCAGAAACTTGATTTCGAACTGGAAGTTTCAATAGTGATCGGTAAAAAAGGACGCAATGTAAAAGCAGCTGATGCTGATTCATACATTGCCGGATACATGATCATGAACGACATGAGTGCCCGTACTCTGCAAATGGAAGAAATGGCGTTGAATCTGGGACCTGCCAAAGGAAAAGATTTTTCAACCGTGATTGGTCCATGGTTAGTTACTCCCGATGAACTTGAACAATATAAAGTTCCTGCTAAACCGGGTCATGTTGGTAATGCTTATGATCTTCCAATGACTTGCAAAGTAAATGGTAAAGTAGTTTCTCAGGGTAATATGAAAGAGATGGACTGGACATTTGCTGAGATCATCGAACGTTGTGCTTATGGTGTGGATATTCTTCCTGGTGATGTGATCGGTTCTGGAACTGTTGGTACAGGTTGTTTTCTTGAACTAAATGGAACCGGACTTTTAAATGATCCGAATTACAAAGTGCAATGGTTGCAACCAAATGATGTTGTTGAAATGGATGTAAAAGGACTTGGCCATTTATCCAATACTATCAAAAAAGATAATTCAGATTTTTCAATTCTCGCATTGAAAAAATTCAGTGAAACTACAGCGTAAGCGCATTTCATTTTTATGGCTGAACAACTTCCCACAATAAACACTGCAGAAGCTGAAAAGGATATGATCCTTAAAGCTTATCGTGCTTTATTGCGTGCTTTAAAACCATCTCTCGGTAAAGGTGATAAGAAGACCATCCGCCAGGCATTCGATATGTCGATGGAAGCGCATAAAGATATGCGCCGCAAGACGGGTGAGCCATACATTTTACATCCATTAGCCGTTGCGCAGATCTGTGCTGAAGAGATCGGATTAGGTCCGCTTGCAATTGTTTGTGCATTGCTGCATGATACAGTTGAAGATACTCATATGACTCTTGAAGATATCAAGAGTAACTTTGGAGAAAAAGCTGCATCAATTGTTGATGGATTAACAAAAATTGCAGGAGTATTCGATAAAGGAACTTCATTACAGGCTGAGAATTTCAGGAAGATGTTATTGACTCTTTCTGATGATGTGCGTGTGATCTTAATTAAACTTGCCGATCGTTTGCACAACATGCGTACTCTTGAAAGTATGCGCCGCGATAAGCAATTGAAGATAGCATCAGAGACGGCATACTTGTATGCACCTCTTGCACATAGATTAGGATTATATTCTATCAAGACAGAGCTTGAAGATCTTTCGATGAAGTTCACTGAACCGGAGATCTATAATAACATTTACGATAAAGTACAACAAACCAGAAAAGAAAGAAATCGTTTCATAAATGAATTCTCTGAACCGATAAAGAATGAACTTATCAAACAGGATTTTAAGTTTGACATCAAAGGGCGTTCGAAATCTATTCATTCTATCTGGAGTAAAATGAAACGTCAGGGTGTTTCTTTTGAAGAGATCTACGATCTTTTTGCAATCCGTATCATCATTGATACCGATGAAGAAAATGAAAAACCAATGTGCTGGAAAGCATATTCGATCATAACGGATTTTTATCATCCTAATCCTGACCGCTTGCGTGACTGGATCTCTACTCCAAAAGCTAACGGTTACGAATCATTGCATACCACCGTCATGGGCCCCAATGGAAAATGGGTGGAAGTTCAGATCCGGTCAAGAAGAATGGATGAGATCGCTGAAAAAGGTTATGCTGCGCACTGGAAATACAAAGAGTCATCAGCAGAATCTGCTATCGATGAGTGGATAGAAAAAATCCGCGAATTGCTCGAAAGTCCGGAGACAAATGCACTCGATTTCATTGACGACTTCAAACTGAATTTGTTTTCTGATGAGATCTTTGTTTTTACTCCGGGTGGTGATATGAAAACACTTCCTTCCGGAGCAACAGCATTGGATTTTGCCTTTGAAATTCATACTGACCTTGGAAGTAAATGTATTGGTGCAAAAGTAAATCATAAACTTGTTCCTCTTTCTCATAAACTGAGAAGTGGTGATCAGGCAGAAATTCTTACGTCCAACAAACAAACTCCTAAAGAAGACTGGCTTTCGTATGTCGTTACTGCAAAAGCAAAATCGAAAATAAAAACGGCATTAAAGGAAGAGAAGAAAAAATTCGGTGAAGACGGAAAAGAAATTCTCATGCGGAAATTCCGTCATCTGAAGATCGATTTCAATAATGACAATATCAATGAACTCCTCGCCTACTACAAGATTCCAAGCAGTCTCGAATTATATTACAGAATTGCAAAAGGTGTAATTGATATTTCCGACCTGAAAGAATTCGTCGATGAAAAAGGTGTGATCAAAGCAAAGACACCACAACGCATCGAACCGAAGTCGCTGGAACAAATGGTCCAGAACATCCGTGGATCCAGCGACATGCTTGTTATCGGAGAGAATCTGGATAAGATCGATTACAAACTTATCTCCTTGTTGTAGTCCGATTCCCGGTGATGACGTTTTTGGATTTATTACGATCAACGACGGGATCAAAATTCATCGTATCAATTGTCCAAATGCAATTCAGCTTATGTCGAATTATGCCTATCGAATCGTAAAAGCAAAATGGACGAATCAGCATCAGATCGCTTTCCTTGCTGGAGTACGAATGACAGGAATCGATGAAGTTGGTGTTGTAAATAAAATCTCGAAAGTGATTTCGAGTGAATTAAAAGTAAACATGAGAAGCATCAGTATTGAATCAAACGACGGGATCTTCGAAGGAACGATCATGTTGTTTGTTCACGATACTCATCATCTCGATAAGTTGATCCAGAAACTCAAGGAGATTCATGGGATTCTTACAGTGTCGAGGATTGATGGGAAACAGTAAGGTTAATGTTCAAGGTTCAAGATTCAAAGTTCAAAGTTCAAAGTTCAAAGTTCAAAGTTCAAAGTTCAAAGTTGGCTTAAGCAGCTCAAAGTTCGAAGCCAACTTTGAACTTTGAACCTTGAACTTTGAACTAAAAAAATAAATTATGTTACAAGCCGCCAACGTACAAGAATCAGTAAAAAAAATCTTCACAGAATATCTGGAGAAGAAAAGTCACAGAAAGACTGATGAGCGATATAATATTCTGGAGGAAGTATACAATCTGGATGACCACTTTGATGTTGAATCGCTTTTTCTGCATATGAAATCGAAAGGTCATAGCATCAGCAGGGCAACGATCTATAATACGATTGAACTCTTGCTGGATTGTCAGTTGCTGACACGACATCAGTTTGGAAAAAATACAGCACGGTTTGAAAGGTCATTTTCTTCCCGTCAGCATGATCATCTGATCTGTCAGGATTGTGAACATGTATTTGAATTCTGTGACCCCCGGATTCAGCAGATCCAATCGATGATGGGCGAGATCTTAAATTTCAAGATCACTAATCACTCTCTGAATCTCTTCGGAAAATGTCGTGAATTAGAGGATAAAGGTGCATGTAAGCACCGAAAAACCGCATGAGTTAAGGGATTCGGAGGAATTCCTTTTGAAAATGTACTAACAAAGGATTGTTTATTACCTGCTTTTTCAAGTAAAATTCTTCTTTGCAGAGAAATTTATTACCATTAAATTCACGCCATGGAATTTAATTATACAATCAGTAACAAAGGCTCTTATGCCGTTGTCGAAATGAGCGGAAATCTGATCGATAAAAATCAGGCAACTCCCCTGCTCGATGAAATTCAGGAATACATTAACAAAGGTGTTAATAGTTTTGTTATTTCAATGGAGGCATTCAAATATCTAGATAGTAACGGACTGAATGTTCTTGTCAATATTCTGACAAAGAGTCGCAAAAACGGTGGCGATACTACCATATGTTGCATCAGCGATAAGATCAAAGAACTATTGATCATCACGAAACTCAATACAGTTTTCACAATTACAGATGATCTTCCTGCAGCAATCAAACAATTTCAAAATTAGTTTCTGAAAATGAAGGAATCAAAAGATCATCCTGTCTTAACTATAGGATGATTTTTTATTTTCAATAAAACCAACTTCTTTAAACAAAGTAATTCAATCTATAATGTCAGTCGATGTATTATTAGGTCTCCAATGGGGCGATGAAGGGAAAGGAAAGATCGTAGATGTTTTAACTCCCGAATATAATGTTGTTGCCCGTTTTCAAGGTGGACCAAATGCCGGTCATACTCTGGAATTCGAAGGTATCAAACATGTACTTCACACTATACCATCAGGAATTTTCAGAAAAGGAATTACAAATATTGTAGGAAACGGAGTCGTGATCGATCCGGTTACGTTGAAGAAAGAAATTGATGCTTTGAAAAAGATGAATGTCGATATCAACGCTTCACTTTTTATTTCCAGAAAAGCGCATATCATCATTCCAACTCACCGCCTTCTTGATGCTGCTTCCGAGTCGCATAAAGGAAAAGAAAAGATCGGTTCTACATTACGTGGTATCGGTCCAACTTATATGGATAAGACCGGAAGAAACGGTTTACGTGTTGGTGATATTGAATCACCTGATTTTAAAAACAGATATGAGAAACTGAAAAATAAACATCTTCAGATTCTCGATCAGATGAATCACGACAAAGACCTGAGTGAACTGGAAGGTCCGTTCTTTGAGGGCATTGAACTGATGCGCACATTGAACTTCGTTGACAGCGAACATGTGATCAATCAGTCTATCCTACAGAACAAAACTATTTTAGCTGAAGGTGCTCAAGGCTCATTGCTGGATATCGATTTCGGCTCCTACCCTTTTGTAACCTCATCCAATACAATTACAGCAGGTGCCTGCACAGGACTTGGTGTTGCTCCGAAACACATTGGAAAAGTATTTGGCATCTTCAAAGCATATTGTACCCGCGTTGGTAGTGGTCCGTTTCCAACAGAGTTGAATGATGAAACCGGTGAAGCTCTCCGCAAAGCAGGAAATGAATTCGGTGCTACAACAGGTCGTCCGCGTCGTTGCGGCTGGCTGGATCTTCCGGCACTTAAATATGCAATCATGATCAATGGCGTAACTGATCTGATCATGACCAAACCGGATGTACTCAGCGGATTTCCGACACTAAAAGTTTGTACGCATTATATTGTGAATGGTAAAAAAATGGATTACATGCCATTCGATATTGTAAATGAACCAGCAGAACCAGTTTATATCGATCTGCCGGGCTGGCAAAAAGATCTTACCGGAATTGTAAACGAAAAAGATTTTCCTGATGAACTCTCGCAATACATTGTATACCTTGAAAAAGAATTGAATGTTCCTGTTAGTATTGTTTCTGTTGGTCCCGACCGAAAACAAACTATCAGAAGAATGGATCTTGTTATTAGTTGAAAAAGAAACTGAGTAATTCTGAACTGAAAGATTTTTTAGAGGAAAAATATCACCTCTATAACCGTAAAGATTTTATTTCTTCAGATCCGATTTCTATTCCGCATCAGTTCTCAACTCAAGAGGATATAGAAATCGCAGGATTTCTTGCTGCAACAATTGCCTGGGGACAACGCACAACTATCCTGAAAAATGCCGGCGACATTCTGAAAAAGATGGATTTCGCACCCCATCAGTTTGTACTCGACTTTAAGAAAAATGATCTGGCTGTATTTGACGGCTTTGTTCACAGGACTTTTAATCAGGAAGATCTGAAGGTCTTTCTTTTTTCACTGCAAAGAATTTTCCGGAAGTACGGAACGTTAGAGAATTTACTAAGTCAATTTCTCAATTCCGACGATATCGATCTCAGCACAGCCATCTCAAAATGGCGGACAGAATTCTTCAAAATTGACCACAATCCCAGAACTTTGAAACATTTTTCAGATCCCTTGAATGGCTCAGCCACGAAAAGAATCAATATGTTTTTAAGGTGGATGGTCAGAAAAGATGAATACGGAGTCGACTTTGGGCTTTGGAAATCAATTAGTAGTGAGATTCTTACCTGTCCGCTCGATGTGCATTCCGGAAGAGTTGCCCGTAAACTCGGACTACTTAAAAGGACTCAGGATGACTGGAAAGCTGCTGCTGAACTCACTAAAAAGTTAAAAACATTTGACCCTTCTGACCCGGTAAAATATGATTTCGCTCTGTTCGGTTTAGGTGTGTTTGAGAAATTTTGATTGCTTATATTTGGACACTCATGCAATTTATCTATCCGGAATTCCTTTTCGCCCTCTCGGTCCTGGCTATACCGATCATCATCCATCTTTTCAATTTCCGCCGGTTCAAAAAGATCTATTTTACAAATGTAAGGTTTCTTAAAGAGATCAAACAGGACACACAGTCGAAATCGAAATTAAAACATCTGCTTGTTCTGCTGTCACGCCTACTTGCGCTTACATTTCTAGTTCTGGCATTTGCCCAACCTTTTATTCCGGCAAAGACAAATAAAGTTCAGACAGGTACGAAACGCGTGAGTATTTATGTAGACAATTCATTCAGCATGGATGCTCTTGGTAAAAATGGCAGCTTACTTGAGACTGCGAAAAAGAAAGCCCGCGAGATCGCAAATGCTTATAAGCCGTCTGATGAATTTCAATTACTGACCTCGTCTTTTGAAGGCCGGCATCAGAGGCTTGTTAACAGAGATGAATTCATCAGAATACTTGATGAAATTAAACCTACTTCATCTGTACATTCCATTTCCGAAATTTTGCAACGTCAGCAAGATGCGCTTTTCAGTGAAGGGAAATCAAAAACATCCAAGACTGCATACATCATTTCTGATTTTCAGCAAAGCACTTTCAATCTCGAAAGCGCAAAGATCGATTCAGCACTTCAGGTATCTTTAGTGCCGGTTGCAGCTTCTGCTCTGAATAATCTTTTCATTGATACCTGCTTTCTCGCTACTCCATTTGTTCAATTGAATACTCCGAATGAACTGGTAGTAAAGATCAGAAATACAGGTGGTACCGATGTTGAAAATATTCCGCTCAAATTACTGATCAACAATTCACAGAAAGCTATTGCAAGTATTTCTGTAAATTCAAATTCAAGCATAGAAACCAAATTGAGTTTTACAATTTCTGCAGGAGGATGGCAACGTGCTCAATTGAATATTACAGATTACCCCATCACATTTGATGATAATTTCTTTTTCAATTTCAATGTCCGGAATAATCTTCAGGTTCTATGCATCAATGGCGATCAACCTTCGCCTGCACTGAATGCAATTTTTGGAAATGATCCATACTTCAGTCTGAAAAACAGCAATCACAATCAGGTTGATTACTCTGCTTTTTCATCAATGCAATTGATCATTCTGAATGAAGTGAATGACTATTCCTCAGGTCTGATTCAGGAGTTGAAAAAATTTGTCACCAAAGGCGGATCTGTATTTGTGATTCCTTCTACAAATGCAAATATCAGCAACTACAATAATCTGTTTTCAGAACTGGAGATAAATTCTTTCGGAACAAAAGTTCAACAGCAGGAAAAGGTAGATAAGATCGAAGTCAGACATCCATTATTCACCGGAGTTTTTGAAAAAGGAAAAAGCCTTCCGGAAAACATGGACCTTCCAATTGTAAATTCTTACTATTCTGTTTTAAGAAACAGCAAAACAATTTCCGAAACAGTAATGAAATTATCGGGGGGAAACACATACCTGAGTTCTAATCAATCAGGCCGAGGAGTTGTTTATGTACTAGCCTCTTCATTACAACCTGAAGATGGAAACTTTTCCCGACATGCTCTTTTCGTTCCTGTTCTTTTGAGAGCAGCATTACGCGGGTCTTCCGAAATAAACAAACCGCTGATCATCGGTGAAGATCATGATTTTGGAATCAGCGATACACTCATATCAGCTGACAATGTTTTTCATCTGATCAATACAAAAGAAAAGTTCGACATCATTCCTGAAAGTAAAATTTACAATAATGCAACGATCTTGTCTGTGCATGATCAGATCAAAAATGCAGAGAACTATGATCTGAATGCCGGCAATGCATTGGTAGCTGTGGAATCATTCAACTTCAACAGAAAGGAATCGGATCTGAGTGTCTACTCTCCTACAGAGTTGACAGAGATAAGTTCGAAATATGGAAATTCAAAAATAAATGTGATAGAGACTGAAGGAAAAGATCTTTCTCACAGTATTGCTCAACTCAATGAAGGCAAAAGATTATGGAAATACTGTATCATACTTGTACTGGTATTTTTAGCAATAGAAATTTTGCTGATCCGATTTTTCAGAAAATAAAAAATAACACCAATGAAGATCATTCTTAAAAATGTGCATGTTTTATCACCGGGAAGTAAACATCATATGAAGGTGAAAGATCTCCTGATCAATTCGGGAACGATTGAAAAAATATCAGATGCCAATACTATTTCTGAAAAAGATGCACAAATTATCGAAGGAAAAAATAATTACGTCAGTGCCGGTTGGTTTGACCTCCATGTGAATTTCCGGGAGCCCGGACATGAGTACAAAGAAGGATTATCGAATGGCTGCAAAGCCGCAGCCAATGGGGGTTTTACAGGTGTTTTACTAATGCCATCGACTGAGCCTGCCATTGCCTCGAAAGCTTCAATTGAATACGTTACTCAAAAAACAAAAACGGAGATTGTTGATGTTATTCCGGCAGGAACTTTATCAGTGAACCGTGATGGCAAAGACTTAAGTGAAATGTATGATATGTCACTTGCCGGAACAAAAGTTTTCACTGACGATAAAAGATCTATCTCCGATTCCGGATTGTTGATCCGTGCATTACAATACTCACACAATTTCAAAGGCAAGATCTTTTCTTTTGCAGAAGACAAATACATCGCCGGAAAAGGCCAGATGAATGAAGGGATCACTTCAACTCAATCAGGATTGAAAGGCTCACCGGCTTTAGCAGAAGAAGTAAATATCAACCGCGACCTTTTCATAGCGGAATATTGCAACTGTCCGATTCACTTCTCTACGATCTCCAGTGCCGGTAGCGTTGCTCTTATCAGAGCTGCCAAAGCGAAAGGCATTAAAGTTACCTGCGATGTAGCAGTTGTCAATCTGATGTTCAATGAAGAAAAACTTTCAGGTTTCGATACAAACTTCAAGGTTAAACCGCCATTACGAACAGAAGAAGACCGGCTAGCTCTTATCGATGGATTAGTAGATGGCACAATTGATTGCATTACTTCAGATCATTGTCCTGACGATGTAGAAAACAAACTAAAAGAATTTGAACTGGCCAACTTCGGAATCTCAAGTATCGACACAGCATTTGCAGTTGCAAGAACTGCAACAAAAGACAAACTGAATCTGGCTGAACTCGTTTCTAAATTCACCACTCATCCAAGATGTTGCGCCGGACAAAAAACGATCTTGATTGAAGAAGGCAATCCGGCAAACATAACTGTCTTTGATCCTGACATAAAATGGACGGTGCAGTTAAGTGATATAAAATCTGCTTCTAAGAATACTCCGTTTATTGGAATGAAACTTATCGGAAAACCGGTTTGTGTGATTAATAAGGGGATGGTTTCGCTCTAGTTTGGAGAGGCCTGTCTTTCTAAGTCAAGAATGAGCGGCCGATAAACGTAGGTCAAAGGTTAAAGGTCAAAGGTCAAAGGTCAAGCGGATGGATAAGCCGGGACTTTTAATTCGAAAGCCAAAATAAAAAGAAAAAAGAAAAAAATATTTCTGCGAATGTTCTGCGAAAATCTGCGACACTCTGCGGGAAATAAAAAACATTTGAATGATAAAAGTACTCATGGTTTGTCTGGGAAATATTTGCCGCTCACCAATGGCAGAAGGAATATTGCGTAAGAAAATCGAACAAAATAAATTAGACATCTTTGTTGATTCTGCGGGGACTGCAAATTTTCATGTAGGTGAATGTCCGGATGCACGGGCAATTAAAACGGCTAAGAAATTTGGTGTAGATATTTCTCCATTGCGCGGACGACAATTTTCAGAAACTGACTTCGATGAATTCGATCATATCTTTGTAATGGATGATTCCAACCGTTCGAATGTCCTGAAATTGGCGCGGAACGAAAATGACAGGAAAAAAGTAAGGTTGTTTCTCGACCTTACTGATGAATTTCGTTCCAAAGATGTTCCTGATCCGTGGTTTGGTGGTGATGAAGGATTTGTTGAAGTATATGAAATGCTCGATAAGGCATGTGAGAATTTTCTCATTCGTGAATTAAAGACCAACTGATGTCCGCAATTATTTATCTGATTCCTACTTTTCTTTCCGATGAGCAAACGGATGTGCTAACTGCTTCATCGTTGGCTGTTGTCCGTGAAATCGATGAGTTTGTAGTGGAGAATGAAAAAACGGCACGAGCATTTTTGAAAAAGATAGGCAGTAAGATCAGTCAGTCGAATTTTATTTTTCATGAACTGAATGAACATACCGATCCGAAATCCATTTCTGAATTAGCTACAATATTTAAAAAGAATAAATCAATAGGAGTTTTGAGTGAAGCCGGTTGTCCTGCAATAGCGGACCCCGGAAGTGAATTTGTAAAACTAGCACATCAGAACAATGTAAAAGTTATTCCATTGATCGGTCCTGCTTCTATGCTTCTTGCATTGATGGCAAGTGGAATGAATGGTCAATCGTTTTGTTTTCATGGCTATTTACCTAGAGAAAGCGGACCAAGTAAGCAGAAACTGAAAGACCTGGAAAAAGATGCTCAGAAAAAAGATCAGTCGCAATTATTCATTGAAACGCCCTACAGAAATCAGCAGATGCTGGGTGATATACTTGTTTCTTTAAATGATCAGACTCGACTTTGCATAGCTTTTGACATAACCGGAAAGGGAGAGTTTATCAGGACATTGAATATCGCTGACTGGAAAAAGCAGAAAATAGATTTTCATAAGAAGCCTGCAGTTTTTATTATTGGAAAATGAAATTGATAAAATGAACATTCGTCCTGCAACCATTGATGATGTCAAACAGATCTTTGAATTTGTAAAGATCATTGCAGTAAAGGAAACGAATAACGTTATTTCGTTACCTGAAGAATTCAGTTCTACAATTGCCGATCAGGAAAAGTGGATCAGATACTATTCAGAAAACGAAAATGCACTTTTACTTGTAGCTGAAACAGAAGGAAAGATAGTAGGTGTTCTCGATTTCAAAACGCATCCCAAGATCAGAATGTCGCACAGTGGTGAATTCGGAATCAGTATTCTTCCCGAATACCAGAATCAAAAGATCGGCAGTAAGATGATAGAATTTCTATTGCAATGGACCACTACCCGACCGAAAATAAAAAAGATCAATCTCTGTGTCTTCCATCCGAATACAAGAGCCATTCATGTCTATAAAAAATTAGGTTTTGAAATTGAAGGGGTTCAAGTTGGTGCGGTGCAGATCTCTGAGGGGGAGTTTATTGATTTGGTGATGATGGCGAGGGTTGTTTGAATCTCCTCCTTCATCAAATAAAACTTAGCAAAGCACTCACACGCTAGGCGGAATGTTAAGCGCAAGCTAGTATCCATTTTCAAAACGTAAGACATCAAGCGTCATTCGCTGGGAATTTAGGTACACGTTTGTAAAAATCCAATTGTAAAACTGATCGATGGAATTTTATTCGAAATAATTATGCCTGAAATATTTTGCTTTTAACAAGCATTGTCCGTTACCCCGGCAGGAATGTCGCTTGAGCATTTACTAATTTGAAAGTGCTTTCTTAATTTCCGCTCAACATTCCGCCTAGCGTATAGCGTATTTACCAATTCGTTATGCGGTGAAAGTTAACTCATCAATCCGCCTGGCACTGCATATAATACTTAGCTTCACTTGTGCTCTTGTGCTAAAAACTAAGTGATCTTAGAGTTAAAATATTCTTTATAATTCTTTATAGCAAATCACCGCTTCATAAAAGTCACTTCCTCATCCGAATTATCATCATCATAAAATTCAACTTTTGTTGATGACTCGGAACGGATGTGCCAGCGTTTGCTGAGCTTAACGAGGGGTTCAACGTTACCGAGAGCAATTCGGAATTCGTCGGTGCCGTCGTCGTCGTCTTCGGCATACCAGGAACCTACTGTAGTACCATAGATACATGTCGCAGTCAACTCACCATTGGTATTGAAAACAAATGTGTACTCTTCAAAATGATAGGTTTCATCATCGCCATCTTCCAGAAATTTACTGACATACCAGGTACCGGTTGTTAAAACACCTTGTGCCGGTATACCTGCTCCTTTCTCCTTTTTACATGCAAAAGAAAATAGTATAAGTAAAAGTAATAATGCTCTCAACTTCATCCGTGCTATCTTTTTCCCTTCAAGATTCCTTACTCAAAACTAAACTTTTCAGGTCCAATTTCATAAATGTAGTGTCTAAATAGGGATAATTGTATGCTGAAATGGTACAATCCATGTCTAAAATAGTGAATAAATAGTACATATTTGATCAATTTCAGGAATTTAACTTCTTACATGCCACTAACTGCCGGGACATCTTCCACTGTCAAGATCTTGATATCAAACACAAGAGCTTTATATGGTGGCACAATAAAAGTTCCATTTTTCGGATTGCGGATTCCTTCTTCGCCATAACCAAGTGAGGATGGAACGATCAATGTAAATTTACTTCCGGCATTAAGATCTTTCATTGCAAGCTCCCACCCTTTGATCACCCGGTGTGTACCACTTACAAATGTGTATGGTCGACCGCCTGCTTTCGTTCCATCAAAAATTTTCCCATCGGTGAAACGACCTTCGTATTCAAGTGTCACAATTTTTCCACTGTCAATAGTTGCTCCTTTACCTTGTTCATGAACTATCAGATAGTATCCTTCTTCCGCCGGTTTTACTTTTATATTCTGATCAAACAAATATTTATTCAACTCTGCTTTCTCTTTTTTTTCCGCCTCACTCAACTTCATGATGATCTCTTCTTCTGCCTGTTGCGCAGATTGAATATTCACTACTTTTATGTCAAACTTCACAAGTGTGCCTGGTGTAAATCCGGTTTCTGATTGCGGAATAACTATTCCGGATCTTCCCGTAAATAAATACGCATAAAGTGAATCTGCAGGAACATAGAATGTTGCACTGTCATTCTTTGCAAGATTCAAAAGACCATCTTCAAAACTTCCTTTAAACGGAATTTTATCTAACTGAAATCTCAGAGGTAAAGCAGAATTCCTTGAATCAAACAAAATAGAATCTTTATCATTCTTATAGACCATGATCAAGGTAACATAATCACCAAGTTGAATTTTAGGTCCTTCTGACTTAGTATAGATTACATACTTAAACCCCGAATCCGTTTTCTTTTCTTCACCATTCTTTAAATTGCAACCAAACATTGTTGTAGCAATAAAAAGAACCAGACTTACTTTTTTCATTAGTTTACTTTTAATAATGTAACGTCAATATATAATGCAGCCCCCGGTGGGATTTTATCTTCATCACCACTTAAGCGGTATGCAAGATGATTCGGAATGATCAGTCTTGCGCTTTCACCGGGAATCATTTTCATTATTCCTTCTTCCAGACCACGGATCTGCATTCCTTCTCCCAGCTTGAATGCAATTGGATTAGTTGTATCTGTTTCATAACAAAGTGTACCATCGAGCAGAAAAACTTTGCATATGATCTGAACTTCTTCGTGTTCAGCAGGTGGAACTCCGTTCTTTGCTCTTTTATAGATCTGTATCCGTAAACCGGTACCTGTTCGTTCTGTAGTAAATTGTCGTTGCCTGATAAACTCTTCTATTTCTTGCGACTCTTTCTGCACACGATTCTTATTCGCATTCGTCAGTCTGTCGTTCACTTCCTGCTCAGATATGGGAGTCTTCTCCGAATCATTATTACGATTACACGAAGAAAAAATTACAATAATTATTAATAGAAAGATATTTTTCATCCGACAGCGTTCAATTCATTCTTATATACAGGCAATAGATCAAGGAACTTTTTAACTGTTTCTGACAATGAAAGTTCTGATCTGCCACCGGAAGCATTTTTATGTCCGCCGCCGCTAAAATATTTTCCGGAAAATTCTTTCACGGAAAAATCACCTTTCGACCGGAATGAAATTTTTATCAAGCCATCTTTCTCTGAGAAAAATGCAGCAAATTTAATTCCGTTTATACTCAAAGCGTAATTTACCAATCCTTCAGTATCTCCGCTTTTATGATTGAACATTTCAAGTTCTGCCTGTGACAATGCCAGATAAGCAGTATTGTATTCAGGCAAAACGATCAGTTTTTCTTTTAATGAATAACCAAGCAACCGCAGCCTGTTTTCTGTACTTGTGTCATACACTCTTTCGTGTATTCTGTAATTCTCTGCTCCGGCTTCCATTAATCTTGCAATGATCCTGTGTACATCAGCTTTCATTGAAGAATAGCGAAACGAATTTGTATCGGTCATAATGCCACAATACAAACATTCGGCAATATCCTTATTGATCTTTTCTGAATCTCCCAAAGCATCAATGAAACGATAGATCAATTCACAGGTTGAACAGGCTTCTGTAAATGAAAAAACATGATCGTAAACATTTTCAGGATCAAGATGATGATCGATCAAGACTTTCTTTGCTGTAGAACTTCGAAGATCACTTTCCATTATATCAACTCTGCTTAGCCAGTTGAAATCAAGACAGAATATTAGGTCCGCTTTACTGATCAGTTCCTTTGCCTGTTTAGTTGAATATTCAAAATTGACAACAATGTTATTCGAAGGTAACCAATATAGAAAATCAGGATAATCACTTGGAGTTACAACATTGACATTACATCCAAGTAATTTCAGATAATTATATAATCCCAATGAAGATCCCATGGCGTCACCATCAGGCCGATGATGAGTCGTAATCACTATGTTCTTTGAATCCTTGATCAGTTTTTTTACTGCAGTGACCTCTGCCGGTGGGAATTGCATCTTGTGTTCTTGTGTTTATTTTTTTTCTCAATCAATCTTCTCAAACCTCTTCGTACAACTTCCTTTCACACTCTCAATTTTCACAAAGTACATTCCTGCTTTTAAGTCGCGAACAGAAATGACAGAATGTTTTCCATTCAATTTCACATCTTTTACCTTTCTTCCCAGCAAATCTGTTATTGTTACATTCGGATTTAAAATGTCTTCGCTCAGCAACAATGAAAATTCTGTGCTTGTCGGATTCGGATATAAATGAACTGACAAATTCTCTTCTATTTCAGATGTAAAAACAAAGCCGCAATTTGTCAGTGTATTGAAGGCATCCGCTTTTCCATAACCCCATGCATTATTTGGCACAGGTCCCCAGGTAAAAGTATCATGTGCTGCACAATTCATGATGGCACTTTTAAAATCTGCCCAGGTTGCTGTCGGATTCTGTTGTAGAAATAATGCAGCAATGCCGGCCACAACAGGAGCAGATGCAGATGTGCCGCCACCTGTCTGATGCAATCCTCCCGGAGCAACTTTATAAGGCTGTGCTCCAATTAATCCTGGCATTAAAGTCATCACACCGGTTGAAACAATATGATGTCCGGGACCTGCAATCTCAGGTTTGATACGATTATCCCGTGTCGGACCTCTGCTGCTGTTCTCTGCAAGATCTCTTGGCCTGTCAGTAGGTGTGATCTGCACGGTATTGTTATAATCCAAATGTCTGTCAGTGTTATAATAATTTCCAACAGTAACAACATTATCCAGACAAGCCATACCACTCACGATGGATTGATTCGTATCCGGTGCCCAGTAATTTACAATATCAGGAAAGGTTGCAACATTAGGTACGTTTTGCCATTCATAATCGAAAGACCAGCTATCATATCTTCCATTTCCTGTAGTTGTAAACCGCCAGTTGTAAGCAGTTGAATCGGGTATAACATATATTTCAAGTTGGTACACTCCTTCATTTACGGATGTATACATCTGAACTACTCCCAGTCTTTTTGTATTTACAATCAGACTTCTTGTTAAAAGTGTATTGATCGTTGGAGTAACACTTATAAAAGGAAGAGCACCTCTGTGTTCGAAGTATGGTGAAATTTTATCAGCTCCAACTGTGAATTGGATCTGATTGAACTGAGCTGAATCTGCATAAATAGAAACGTAAGCCCCGGGAATTCCTGAATTATATCTGAACCAGGTAAAGACCGTATCACTTGCAACGGAATTTCTACCTACATGAAATGGATAAACAATTCCAACATTTCCGGCAGCAGCTACAAGTATTCTTCCACTTTGTGCATCGATCAGATTACTGATATATTGAGCTTCCAGGTCTTGTCCGTCATGTGATCCTTCATACGATCCCAACGAAGCATTGATCACACATGGTTTCCCTAATTGCTGTGCTTTGTCAAAAATATATTCTACTGCATGCGCAAGTCGGGGAACATTATCATTTGCTGCAAAATCATAACCTACAATTATCAGATCAGATTTTGGGGCAACTCCTTGAAAGTGTCCGACAGCACTTCCATTTCCTGCTGCAATTCCTGTAACATAAGTTCCGTGACCATACTGATCTTCTCCTGTATGTGAAGCAGCAAGTCCGCCCATAATATCAACATCATTCCACTCTTGTCCGTATGCATATGGCTGCGGAGTATTAGGTGCAGTGGGTTTTGTCATGTCCCACAAATATTTGATGCGTGTATATCCGGTGCTGTCTTTGAAATCAAGATGATTGATATCAATTCCTGAATCGATAATTCCCATGATCACACCTGTTCCATCATACGCTTGCGGTAAAGGCGTTTGTCCGTTATGAACCTCATCAACTCTTGACAACATCCTCATTGTATCATTCATCACTTTTACACGATTCAAATTTCCCTGAATGATCTTTACAAATGGCTTGTCAATTAACTCAGCAATTGTATTTAGTGAAAGACGTGCTGAAATAATTTTTCCGGAAGTTCCGATGATCTTTTCATTTCTTGATGAAATAAAATTTGAAATCTCATTGACATCTCCTTTTATCAATACATCGGTTATAGATGTTCTAGATAATTTCGTTGAATTGATTTTCTCCCGTAAAGCCATATTTACCGATGTCTGTGCAAAAGACAAAGTAGTTGTTACAAAAAGCAGAATTGTGAATAGGTAGTTCTTATTCATTAAATTTAATTTAAATTCGGAAATAAAGGTCGGATCCGGTTGAAACCTGGCATCCAAACTTTTCAGGGTTAAATCCTAACCAAAGATGCCACTCCTTCCTTTCTTATCTACAAAAGTCACGAAAAATTATAAAATATGTGTTGTGAATAAGTAATTTAATGAATTCGGCCTGTTTTTCCTGATGAATCTACAGAGCAGGTATGTTATTTTTATTGTTTTCCAGGATTAAATTAAGTGGTAAATAAATTTTTAATCCAAAATTTCATATATTTGAGAAACAGAAGTCGAAAAGTCAATTCAATTTTTGTTCTCCCAAAAAATCTTTCTTATCCACCCCACCTCTGGATTTGTTAAAACAATAAGCCGATGCAAAGCTCAGTGTTTCAATATCCATATGAAAAAGTTCTTCGCAGAACTCACGGTGTTTTGTCCAAACTTGGATTGAAAGTTACCGACTTTGATAAAAAGAAAGGAAGTATAAAAGCACGTTCTAATTTTTCTTTCTCCCGTCCTACTGTAAATGTTGATCTGATCATTGAAGAAATGGAGAATCACAATACAAAAGTGACAGTAACAGGACTTCAGGTAAAGCGACATTTTTTCAACGTAAATACGATGCACAAGTCAGAGAGTCGGAGATTCTGGATGCTATTACGACGGTAATTTAGTGAGTGGTAAGTGATGAGTAGCAATACATAGTATTGTAAGAGCTTACATTTTTGAATTTTGTCTTGAACTTGCTTTACTTCGGTAGTGCTACTCACTACTTACTACTTACCACTTACCTCTTATTACTTTCCAAAAAATCACTACTTTCGCTCCTATATGTACACCCGACGACAACAATTCCTCCAACACGTTGCTCAAACCAGTCCTAGTCCGCCGGGGTTGGATATTGAAAGTGCAAAAGGAGTTTATCTTTTCGATCATAATGGGAAGAAATATCTTGATCTTATCTCCGGAATTTCTGTTTCAAGTCTCGGGCATGGACATCCTGAAATACTTGCCGCTGCAAAAAATCAGATCGATAAACATATGCATCTGATGGTATATGGCGAATATGTAATATCACCACAAGTTGCTTTAGCAAAACGATTAAGTGAATTGCTTCCTGAAAATTTATCGACAACCTATTTTACGAATAGCGGCACTGAAGCTGTTGAAGGTGCAATGAAACTTGCAAAACGTTTTACAGGAAGAACTAATTTTGTTTCGTTCAAAAATTCGTACCACGGAAGTACACAAGGTGCTTTAAGTTTAAGCGGAAATGAATGGCTGAAAAATGCTTATCGTCCGCTTTTGAATGGTACAACAATTATAAATTTCAATGATGAATCGCAATTCGATTCTATCGATCAGAATACTGCAGCAGTTTTTGTTGAACCAATTCAGGCAGAAGCAGGAATTCTGATTCCTGAAAATGATTTCCTGAAAAAACTTTCAGTGCATTGCAAAAAAGTCGGAGCACTGCTGGTCTTTGATGAGATCCAGACAGGAATGGGACGCACAGGAAAATTATTTTCATTCCAACATTTTAATGTAGTACCTGACATCTTGCTTTTAGGGAAAGCACTTGGCGGTGGAATGCCATTAGGTGCATTTATTTCTTCTCAGGAAATTATGCAGACGCTTTCTTATGAACCGATCCTTGGACATCTCACTACTTTCGGCGGACATCCGGTTTGTTGTGCTACTGCAAGTGCAGCATTGGAAATTATAGTTCGTGATAAACTAGCTGAAAATGTCATAGAAAAGGAAAAATTGTTCAGAAAACTGCTTGTTCATGAAAACATCAGAATTATTAGAGGAAAAGGTTTGTTACTTTGCATTCAATTTCAAAGTGAAAAATTCAATCAGGATGTGATCTCAAAATGTTATGATAAAGGCTTGATAAGTGACTGGTTTTTATTTGCAGCCGATTGTCTGAGAATTGCACCGCCATTGATCATCAGTGAAGAAGAAATCAGAGAATCATGTAGCATTATCCTGAATTCAATAGAAGAAGTAAAAAGTAAAAATTGATCTTGTAATAAAACTAAAATATGAATGTACTGATTGTAGAAGACGAAAGACAATCATCGCATGAAATTGAAATCTTTCTTACCAAGCAAGGATATCATTGCGATGTCGCTTTCAATGGCAAAAGTGCTTCAGAAAAGATCTTCGTTAACTCATACGATTTTGTTTTACTTGATATCGGATTACCTGAACACAATGGATTTCAATTGCTGAAAGAAGCGAAAGAGGCCGGGAAAGACGGAGCTTTTATAATACTTACTGCACGAGGATCAATTGATGACAGGATTACAGGACTGGATCTTGGAGCAGATGATTATCTGGCGAAACCATTTTCACTTCTTGAACTTCAGGCAAGGATGCAAGCCATCTTAAGAAGAAAACACGGATTGAAAAATAATATGATTCAGATCCATGAATATTCTATGGACATTCAGAATCGTACTGTTTACTTCGAAAAAAATGCAATCAGTCTGACAAAAAAGGAATTTGATATTCTCCATTACATGGCACTCCACAAGAACCGTGTGATCACAAGAATGCAACTTACAGAACATATCTGGGGCGATGTCCTGGAAGAAGATTATGAATCGAATTACATCGACGTGCACATGAAAAATCTCCGGAAAAAATTATCTGCATATGGTAATTCTGATTTTATAGAAACGGTTCGTGGAATCGGTTACAGGTTGAATATGGCATAACTTAGTTTAAGGTTGCAGGTTAAAAGTTCCAGGTTAACCTCGTAGTCGACTACAATGCTAACCTGCAACCTTAAACCTGCAACCTGTTACTCACTAACCACTCCTTACTTAAAAAGTGAAGATCCAAGTCAAACTTTCTTTATACAATGCCATCTCCAAAGTAGTCATCATTTTGGCCTTTGGCGCTATTATACCAATTCTGATTCAGAAGGTAGCTTATAATCATCTGGATCGAAGACTTGTTGCACGTCTTGAGAAGACTATGCGAATGGTGGCTGTGGGCGGATTGGATGAGATTGCTCTTGATCAGGATTGTAGTTTTGACAGTTACAATATCTTCAAAGAAGAATTTGTTTCCATTGCACCGATTGCTGTGCTTCCACCCGATTTCGGCAGATATCATATTGAAAACGCTGAAAGGAAAATTGATGATGAGATCATTAAACACCGAGTTCTGACACAGGCATTTGTTTATGACAACCAACTCTACTCTATTGATATAGGTGAAGGATTAAATGCCTACGATCAGCTGAACGTGACGATCAGGAAATTTACCATCTGGATAATGGTCGCTGTGGTCGTGATCTCTATCTTTTTCGATCTACTTTTTGCAAGATTGCTTCTACGCCCTTTCAATAAAATTGTGAATGAAAAACTAAGGGATGTACAGCATCCATCGACATTTGATCCGCTTCCTGTCAAAACAACGACGACCGAATTTTCGCATCTGGATAAAAGTATCAATGAAATGATGGTCAAGATTCGCGAGACTTTTGAGACAGAAAGACAATTCATCATGAATGTATCGCATGAGATCCTCACTCCTATTTCAATTCTGAAAAACCGGATAGAGAATATGATCTCTGATCCCGGAATTCCGGATGCAGTGGTTGAACGAATGGTTGATTCACAAAAAACGTTAAGTCGTCTTACAAAAGTCGTCAGAAATTTATTGTATATCAGTAAAATTGAGAATGCACAATATGTAAAAAATGAAAGCGCCGATCTACAGATGATCGTTCGCGAGATCTTCGAAGAACTCGAAGAGCTGACTCAGGGAAAAGGGATCACAATTGTAAATGAATGGAAGGATGATTTTGTTTTCTCACCGTGTAATTTATCGCTCATTCATACGATGCTTTTCAATCTTATCACGAATGCGATAAAATATAACTGCGAAGAAGGAAAGATAACAGTTACCGGAATGTGGGAAGGAGAACATTATGTTGTAAAAGTTTACGATACCGGCGATGGAATTTCATCAAACCAATTACCGTATATCTTCGACCGCTTCAAACGTTTCCGTCCGGAAGACGATATGAGCTATGGACTCGGCCTACCAATAGTAAAAACCATTGCCGATTTCCACGGGATCAAAGTCAGCGCCGAATCGACCTTAAATCAAGGAAGTTGTTTTACGTTGAGGTTTCCGGGGAGTGGGGTTGGGTGAGGTTGTAGGTAGTAAGTAGTAGGGCAAGGGTCTAAGGTCAATGGTTATAGGTCAAAGGTCATAGGTCACGCCGCTTGCCTGTAAACAGCGTGACCTTTGACCTTTGACCTTTGACCCTTGACATCGGTTGACAATACTCAGTTTAAGTGCCAACGACCATGACAAAGAATTACTAATTAAGACCCGATTGTTCAAAAAACATCGAATTTTATCCTCCAATAAGTATTTGTAAATAAAAAGATTCTTATATATTTGTGCACCAAGCAAAATTTTGACAAAAACAGCTAAAGTTTATAGTGGGAATGCCTAACGAATTGACTATCAGGCAGGTAATTCTTGTATAAAAAACTGAAAATGAGTAACACCCAATATCCTAAATTTACCCTCGGCAATAAACTGACTGAGGAGCAAATTTCGTTTTTCGATAAAAACGGATTTATCCATTTTAGCGGAGCTGCTACACCTGAAGAGGTGAAAAGCATTATCGCTTCAACTGAGGACCTTCAAAAGAAGTGGATCTCAAGTGGAATCAAGAAGATCAACGGCGTGCCTATTAAATTCGGTCACGACGAAAACGGCACTCCAATCGTTCACCGCTTTCCTTTTACAAGCCAATACAGCGAAACTGTACATGGTTTTGTGACTAGCGAAAGAATTCAAAGCCTGAAGGTATTAATGCCAAAAGGTTCCAGAATTGCAGAAAACGAAAAAGATGGCGTGATCGTAAATCATTACGTGAATACTTCAAACAGTAACTTCCGTCAGATGGGCTGGCATACAGACAGTATGCGCGACATTTTCTACGGAAAGAAAGTTATGCCAATGTTGAATGTTGGTCTTTACCTTGATGATTCATCATCAGATAAAGGCGGACTTCGTATTATTCCCGGAACTCATAAGCAAAACATGTTCTCCATGTTGTTCAAGAAAGCATATTTCATGAATAATGATGAAGACAAAAATGAAATGCTTGTTGATGCAAAAGCCGGAGATGTTGTAGTACATGATGGCCGTATCTGGCATCGCGTGGCTATGTCACCGCTTACAGGTGCAGCAAGTCGTCGTCGTGTAATGTACATTCCGGTTATCATCGGAAAATACATGCCGAAATCAGAAGAGAGTACTACTCCATTCTATCACCATTTCCAAAAACTGGTAAAATAATTATTTTACTAAAATCACATTTAAATGGAATCAGACCTCTGATTCCATTTTTTATTTAATCCCATTCCCAAATGAATTACGCTTTGATCACCGGTGCAAGTAAAGGCATTGGAAAAGAAATGGCACTGGAATTAGCATCACGTAAATGCAATTTAGTGCTTGTAGCGCGCTCGGAAGATGCGCTCAACAAACTTTCAACCGAGATTAAATCATTGCATGGTGTTGAATGTAGTTACGTTTTAGCTGACTTGACTGATCAGCAAGGTATCGACAAGGTTGTCCAATTTATTGAAGAGAAAAAACTGCCAGTCAATATTCTGATCAACAATGCCGGGTATGGACTTTGGGGAAGTCTGGAGCAAACTGCATTGAAGAAAACGAAGGATATGATGCAGATCAATATGATGACTCCGGTCGAAATGACTTACCGGATGATCCCAATTTTGAAAAGCTCCGGACAACAAGCTTATATCATGAATGTAGCCAGTACTGCCGCTTACCAGGCTGTTCCAACTTTATCTGTGTATGCAGCTTCGAAAGCGTTCATGGTACTTTTCACTCGCGGACTACGTTTAGAATTAAAGAAAGAAAACATTTCTGTCACTTGTTTAAGTCCGGGTACAACTGAAACTAATTTCATGAATGCAGCCGGTATGACTGCTTCGCCTTCTATAATTAAAAAAGCATCGAAGGTAATTATGAAAGCAGATGTTGTAGCAAAGTTTGCAATAGACGGAATGTTTGCGAAAAAGAATGAGATCATTCCGGGTTGGCTCAATAAAATTTCTGTTGCAATGACTTACTTTGTTCCAAAGGCATTGACGGAGAAGATTGCCGGGGACATTTATAAATAATGAAGTGAAATGAAGTGGAATGAAGTGGAATGAAGTGGAATGAAGTGGAATGAAGTGAAATGAAGTGAAAAGTGAAAAGTGAAATGAAGCTTCGTAGTCAATTGGTCGGCTTTCTTTTTTCTTTTTTCTTTTTTCTTTTTTCTTTTTTTTCATATTTTCATTAATAAAAGAACCTCCTTTTAATGGTTGTACTTCCCTTGCTGGTCTTCCGATATTTGCAGGATGAAACAACTATTTGCTTTTACATTATTAATTCTTGGATGTATCAATTCATTTGGATGGGGTTTCTACGGCCACCGCGCTGTAAACAAATTCGCCTGCTTCGCTTTGCCAAAAGAAATGTTTGGGTTCTATAAATCGAATATCGATTATCTCATCAATCATTCTATAGACCCCGACAAACGCCGGCATTCCGATCCGGCTGAAGCACCACGGCATTTTATTGATGCAGATCATTATGGAGAAAATCCTTTCGACACTTTGCCTATCTATTGGAAGGATGCTGTAGAAAAATTCACAGAAGATACATTACAGGCATATGGAATTGGTCCGTGGTACATCAATAAAATGTTTTACCGGCTTGTGGAAGCGTTCAGAAAAAATGAACCTGATGCAATACTCTACTACTCTGCCAACATTGGACATTACATTGCAGATTCGCATGTGCCACTTCATTGCACAGAAAATTACAATGGCCAAATGACCAATCAGCATGGTATCCATGGTTTGTGGGAATCGCGATTACCTGAACTGTTTGCTTCTAACTATGATTACTTCATGGGAAGATGTCAGTACATCGAAAAGATCCAGCCGTTCATATGGTTGGCTGTTCATGATAGTTACGCAGCTTTGGATTCAGTGCTTGCATTTGAAAAACTTCTTACTGAAAATTCAGAAAGCGATAAAAAATACTCTTTTGAGCAAAGAGGTTCAACAACTATTCAAGTGTACAGTTATTATTTTTCAGAACAATTTCATCATATGCTCAATGGACAAGTTGAACGACGATTGCAGGCTTCGATCATTGATGTAGCTTCGATATGGTATACCGCTTGGGTTGAAGCAGGAATGCCGGAGTTAATTCCCGTTATGATCGAAGATGAGAAAAAAGAAGAAATTCAGGATGGAGATTATCATTGAATAAAAAGTTGTCTGTAAATAAACGCTTTGAAAACAATTCTCAAAGCAGCTCATAAAAACGTTTTTTGTACGTTTCGGAGACAGGAATATATATTCCATCGATCTTGATCTCATCTTTTTCAATGGATTCTATTTTATCTATTGCTACCATATAAGATTTGTGGACCCGACAAATAATATTCTCTGGAATTTCAATCTCAAGATCTTTAAAAGTCTGCAAAGTCATGATTCGTTTATTTGTAGTGTGAATACGTCTATAATCACGCATACCTTCTATAAATAATATCTCATTCAACATGATCTTTTCAAGCCTGTATTCAGTCTTGATAAAAATATATCGAATATCTGTCTTGTTCATTTGTCTGTCCACTTCATCCTGCACCTTACTGACAGCCTGAAAAAATCTTTCAAAAGAAAAAGGTTTCAGTAAATAATCTGTTACATTTAATTCATAACCTTTCAAAGCATATTCTTCATAAGCAGTGGTAACAATAACTTTGCTTTTGATTTTACCGGCTTCCAGAAACTGGATACCGGAAATTTCACCCAAATTAATATCAAGAAAGATCAGATCGACCTGAGCTGTTTTAAGAAATACCAATGCGTCAATACCTGTTTCAAAACACGCCAGCAAATTCAGGAACGGAAGTTTTTCAACATACGTTTTGATACGTTCCATTGCCAGTGGTTCATTTTCCACTATTATGCAGCTAATTTTCATCCAGATCAATTTTTAACAGAACGTGAAAAATTTCATTTGCATCACTGATCACTAACTCATGTTTTCCGGGAAATAATAAATTCATTCTTTTCTTTATCAATTCATTTCCCAAACCACTGAATTCATCTTTCATCCCGGTGTCAGGAAGGTAACTATTTTTACAACTGAATTCAATCGATTTTTCACTACCTGAAATTTCTATTTCGATAACATTTCCTTCCCGCTTATTTTCTGCATGCTTGAAAGCATTTTCTATGAATGGCATCAATAACATTGGTTCAACCAATACACCATTAAATGTACCTTTTAAATCCAGTTTAACAAAATCCCTGTTTGATGTCCTGATCTTCTGAAGGTCTATGTACTTTTTGATATAATGAATTTCTTTTTCAAAAAACACTTTTCCTTTCTTAGCCTCATAAAGCATGTACCTCATAATATCAGATAACTCCAGCAAATACAGTGATGCACGATCAGGATCACGACGAATGAGTACGTCAATATTATTCAATGTATTGAATAAAAAGTGTGGACTTAACTGTGACTTGATAAGGGACAGTTCCACTTCCAGATTTTTACGTTTCAATTCCTCCTTGATCTTTATATCCTCATAAGAAGTAATAAATCCTTTCAGAATTAAACCCATTCCGCCATTCAGAACTGCAACTAATGCCATAATCAGGACCAAAATAAAAATTCCGAATAAATCAGCCTTAAACATGTTGAATTCTTTAAAAGCAACTTGCATAACAAATAATCCAAAAATTCCTGTCAGCAGCGAAATGAAAATACCAAGAATGAAAAGCATTGCGATCTTCTTCTTTCTGAGAAAATCAGGGAACAAATAGGTATAGAAAGAATAGAAACCAATTAATCCCGGAACTACTGTGAAAGAAAAAATCTGAGTTACAAAATCAAATAGTTCGATCTTATCGAAAAAATTTTTACCATTAGCAGAACTCATTACCATGAAAAGGGACATTAAAAAAAGCAGAAAAAGATACAAAAGCCAGTAGCCGATATGAATGAGTATAATTACAGATTTTTTCATTAGTTATTATCCTTTTTCACTCTTAGAAACAAATACGATGTAGCTGCAGACAGTAATCAGTATGAAATACACTACTGACAAAAGATGAATATCAATAGCATCTTTGATCCTGTCCTTACCGATCATCCGCATGAAATCATAAGTTATATAAGAATATGGAAACAGATATCCATACTCCCAGAACAGAGCGAAGATCGATGCGACAACAAGTCCTAACCCGACTCCTACTGAGATCATGAAATTCTTGAAATGCAAACTTAAAAAAAACTGCAATGCAATAATTGGCAAACAATCAATAAAGAACTTAAAGTTTGCTTTCAGATAAGTAAATACCGGGAAGGAATCTACAGGAGAATTAACCTTTTCATAAACAATAGAAGGAATTACCGCTGCCAGGAAAATCCCTGCATTTAGAAGAATAAAAAACCTGAGTGCCAGAAGGAATACTACAAACAATTTTACAAAAAATACTCTAGTTAAACTCTGAGGTGTACTGAGTGTTTGTTTCCATGCATTATTCTTAAACTCGATCTGGGCAATCAGACTGGTTGCCAAAACAATTCCCATTGGTAAAAGGAAGAATGACATCATTTCCCAACTCTTGAGGAATAATCGTACCCAATATCCACTTGCAGCATTTTGTAACGGGTCTTTCGCAGAAATAATTAACTGATTGATGAGCATGATAACCGGTATCAATGCTGCACCACTAGTGATAATCCATGAGGCAGAGCTTCTTCTTGTTTTTAAGAGCTCACTTTGCAAACTGTTTTTTATTGAAACGTTCATATCGGTTTAGTTTGAAACCAGGTTCATAAATATTTTTTCGAGATCATTGTTTATAGGTGATATCTCATGCACCTCTATTCCATCTTCCATCAGCTTCCTGTTCAACAATGAAATTTGTTTAGGTTCAAAAGCTGGAATAATTAAACTATCATCAGAAATCTGAGTGTCAATTCCATTTTCTTTCAGGATCATCTGGGATCTTATCGCATCGTTGGTCTTAAATAGTACTCCTGAAGCCTGTAGTTTCTGTCTTTTAAGTTCTGATAGTGTACCTTGAAATAACATTGCCCCATTATTGATTATACCAACGTGACTTACCAGTTTTTCAATTTCTGATAAGAGATGACTCGATATAACTATAGCAATTCCTGATTCAGCATTTATTCTTTTTAGCAATTCCCTGATCTCAAGAATTCCATTTGGGTCAAGTCCGTTGGTCGGTTCATCAAGAATAAGTAAAGCCGGATTATTCAACAAGGCTATTGCAATGCCCAACCGCTGTTTCATTCCAAGTGAAAACAGCCCACTCTTCTTCTTTCCAGTGTTACTTAATCCAACAAGTTCCAGTACATCATTGATCCTTGATTCAGGACATTGATATATTTTTCTCAGAACATTCAGATTCTCGTAGGCAGTTAGATGGCTGTACAACGACGGACTTTCAATCAATGAACCTGTCTGATTCAGGATCTCAATTCTGTTCTCATCGAAAGGAACATTAAAAACATTTATTGATCCTGTCTGACGCTTCAACAAACCCAGGATCAACCGCAAGGTTGTTGTTTTACCGGCGCCATTTGGACCCAGAAAACCATAAATGGATCCTTTGGGAACCATTAAATTGATCTTCCTGAGTACGGGTTCGTTTCCCCGAAAACAATGACTGACCTCTTTCAATTCGATACAACTCATAGCAGAACTTTTAGATGTTAGCAGTAAAATGTGTTACTTATGATTCAAATGTAAACACGGAAAAGCAAATAAAATTATAAGTTATGCAATGAAAAGGAGTTTGTCTGCAAGTTGGGTGAATTGGTCGATGAAATGATGATTAGTAAATCGTCCATCGAAGTACTTCCTCATTTCGAATCACGAATTACGATTCATGATTACTTAAAAAACTATTTCCTGCAATAGATCTCCGATTCATTAACAGGATATTTTTTATTCAGGTCAACATCGTTTTTACTTTTTCTTCCCCAGGAAAACACTTTTTCAAAAATGGGAAGCATTTTACTGTTTTCAATCTTACTAAGAAAATAGATCTCATGTTCCTTTTCCTTTATTCCCATTTCGTAAAGAATTTCATCGTGTTCTGTTATACCAATTTCATGAAAATAATGCATCATACGAAAATACTCGCAGACATTTCCACTCTCAAGACTTCCGGCAAAATAAAAAGGCATGAACCAACCGATCACATAACAACTTCCTGAAATGACTTTACCAATAATGTGAAACTTGAATTCATTGAAACGGGAAACAGGAATATCATACTTCTGCATGATCAGCAGAACTTCCTTTCTGTGATTCCATTCATCAATTTCAATTTGACGAATGGCTTTTTTCTGTTCCGGATCCTTAACTGAACCGGCGTGACCTTGATATGCAAATGCTGCTGCTTTCTCTGCCGAATAAGCTTGTTGTAACAGTTTTCGTAAAGCTTTATGTTCTATCTGCACAAATTCTTTTTCTGGAAAAATCTGAATAAAATCACTACCAATTAGTCAACCTCAAAACCTGAAACTTAAACGGTAAGTTAAACCTCAAACTTCGCCATCACCACATTCTCTTTCATCAACTTCACCAAAGCCCCATCCTTCAAAATCGGAATCACCTGCGTTTGATTTGGTGTCAGACAGTACTTAATATCCTTTTTCAGATTCAGTCTTGCCAGACGCTCTTTATGTGAAGCATGAGCAAGAAACTTTATCGGATCCTGTTCGGCTTGCTGATAGAGGAATTTCAAAGCCAGACAAGCATCGCCTAATTTGAATTCATCACTTAGTTGTGTGAGGAGTTCTGTTGCTGCTCCTGCGAAAAGTGCATCTTCCAGATTGAATTTATTTTTCCAGCCGGAACAAAGCAATAGAATATTTTTCTTTTCACTTACAAGCCATTCACAAAGTGCATTGATGTTGAGGAATGATCCGACAACAACTTTATGCGCATTCTTTGCTGCTTCAATTGCTTGAGTTCCGTTTGTTGTAGTGATGACGATAGTTTTACCTTTCACGTCATCGCCCATATAACTGTATGGAGAATTTCCAAAGTCAAAACCTTCGACAGGAATTGCATCCCGTTCTGCTCCTACCAGATAACCTTTTGCTTTCCACTGGCGAGCTTCATCGACCGTTGCAACAGGAATCATTTTTTCAACTCCAAATTCAAAGGCAGTACAAATTGCTGATGTAGCCCGGAATATATCTATGATCACTACAATACTATCAGGAGTTTCATACACCGGATAGAGATGCGGAGAAAAGCAAGCGTCAATTGATAACTTCGTCATTGTAATAATTCAAGAGTGAAAATAAAAATTATTTCTTATAAAAAGGCGCTTTCACCACTTTTGCCTTTATTGCCTTATCACGGATATTGATAAAGATCTCACTACCCTCTTTTGAAAATTCAGGTTTTACATAAGCCATTCCAATTGCTTTTTGTAATGAAGGAGATTGCGTTCCGCTGGTAACCTTTCCTATTGTATTTCCTGTTGCATCCTGTACAACATAGTCATGACGAGGAATTCCACGATCGATCATTTCGAATCCAACAAGTTTTCGGGTTACTCCTTGCTCCTTCTGTTGTTTTAACAAGTTGCTATCCGTAAATTCCTTTGTGAACTTTGTGATCCATCCTAAGCCGGCTTCTATCGGAGATGTTGTATCATCGATATCGTTTCCATAAAGACAGAAACCCATTTCAAGACGTAAAGTATCACGTGCCCCTAAACCAATTGGTTGTATATTGAATTCTTTACCTGCTTTAAAAATTGCATTCCAGATCTTTTCAGCCTGATCATTTTCACAATAAATTTCAAATCCACCTGCGCCTGTATAACCTGTTGCTGATACAAGAACATTTTTTTCACCTGCAAATACACCTTTACTGAATGTATAATACTCCATCCCTGCAAGATCCATATCCGTAAGTGATTGCAAAGCTTTCACCGCTAAGGGACCCTGAACAGCAAACAAGGATGTCTTGTCTGAAATATTATGCATCTCAACATCCTTTGTATTATTTTTCTGAAGCCAGTTCCAGTCTTTATCGATGTTAGAAGCGTTGACGACAAGCATGTAGGTTTTTTCATCAATACGATAAACCAAAAGATCATCTACGATTCCGCCTTTTCCATTTGGAAAACAACTGTATTGAACTTTTCCATCAACAAGTTTCGATGCATCGTTACTGGTTACACGCTGGATCAGATCAAGCGCATTTTCACCTTTCAAAATGAATTCACCCATGTGAGAAACATCAAAAACACCAACTCCGGTACGTACAGTTTCGTGTTCAACATTGATCCCTGCATAAGAAACCGGCATTAAATAGCCTGCAAATGGGACCATTTTAGCACCCAAACCCACATGAATATCGGTTAATGCAATGTTTTTTACTTGATTTTCAGTCATTTCCATAATATAGCTTTCTTGAGGTCAAGGTAATAAAAGTTCTTTTGATGGCGATAGAAATATCCACAATTTAGCAATCATGAATTTATGATTTTCGACTCTTTCCATTTTCAATAATTTCATTGAAATATTTCAAATAATTTTTTTCCTGAGAAGTCACAGAATAATTTTCTTCAACCGTTTTCCTTCCGGATTTTCCAATTTGTTTGCGCAATTCTTCAGATTCAATAAGCGACGATAATTTGTTTATCCAGTCTTCAGTAGTTTCCGCAAGAAATCCATTCGTTCCATCTTTTATAATCTCAACATTGACACCAACCGGTGACATGATAGTTGGAATTTCCAGCGCCATATACTGCAGACCTTTCAGTCCACATTTCCCTTTCGCCCATTCATCATGAGGCAAAGGCATGATGCCGATATCAAAAGTAGAAAGTTCTCTTATCTCCTCTTCTTTTTTCCAGCCAATGCCTTTGATACCAAGCTCTTCATTTTTATAACCGGAATCACCGATCACTTTAAAATAAACTCTGTTACCATATTTTCTTTTTATCTCAATCAAAAAAGGTATAGCATATTCAAAATGCTTGATGGTAGTCATACTTCCACTCCATCCGATACATACTGCCTGATGATTGTTCAGGTTTAAATTTTTATATTCATTTGTATCTATAGTAGTCGGTATGATAACTACTGCCGAATTAAATTTCTTTGCATAATCAGCGAGGTATTGATTTCCAGCAAAGATCAGATCAGCCATTTCAATGATCTTTCCTGTTTTCTCGGGCGACTTTAACCAGCTTAATTTTTTATTCGCATCGGATACATTATGGATCCAGATTGAATCATCAAAATCAAAAATTAATTTAGCTTTTGTTCTTTTATATAATCGTTCGAATATGGTCGTTCCTGTCATGAACGCTTCCCTGTGAACAAAAATTATATCGTAGTTATAATACCTTATAAATTCGAAGAGTCGCTTTGCAAAACTTCTGAGAAATATATAGGCTTTAAACGGAAAGCTTCCAGGATTATAAAAATGCTTTTCGTCTCTTTCGTTAATTATACATGACTCCTTACAGTGATATCCGTTTTTTTCTAAAAACTCAATGTATTGCTCAAAGCGAAAGCGTTGACTTGGCGATCGATCCGGGCGATGTGCGGCAATAAACAATATTCGTTTCATCGTTAATCTTCAAGCCAGACAGAAGGAAGGTTCTTTACTATTTCAATGTTCTCAAATTTTTTGCTTTTTCTACTACCGGCATTCTTCGCCCAGTCAGCCATTTTAAATAAGCCATCTCTTAAAGAAACTGTAGAATCAATTTTAAAAATCTCTTTCGCTTTATCATGATTAGCATATGCATGAACAACTTCATTTCTTGGTGGCAGATGATTCAACTTACTTCGCAATCCCATTGCTTCCATAACTGTTTCAGCAAGTTCACGAACTGTAAATTCTGTATCAGCACCTATATTGAAAGTCTGATTGATCGCTTGAGGTATATGTACAGATTTCGCAATATGCGGAGCCACATCACCAACATATGAAAACGCTCTGGTCTGCTCTCCATCGCCAAAAACAGTCAATGGCTTTTCCTGAAGTAACTGATTCATAAAAATCCCCACAACGTTTCTATACTTGTCGCCCATGTTCTGATATTCTCCATAAACATTATGTGGACGGAAAATAATATAATCAAGCCCAAACATTTCATGTGTTGCTTTCAGATCCTGCTCTACAGCCAGTTTAGCAATACCATATGGATCTTCAGGTAATGGAATGGTTGTTTCTTTCATCGGTGGTAATGCAGCACCATAAACTGCAATTGAAGAAGTAAAAACAAAACACTTTACTTCATTTTTTACCGATTCATTTATTAAATTTATACTTCCAATGAGATTATTCTCATAGTTGAATCGCTTTATGAAATGACTTAAACCTTCTGCAGCATACGCAGCCAGATGATAAACATAATCAAACTTGTTATCGGAAAATAACTTTTCAACCAGTTTTGAATCTGTAATACTACCCTTTACAAACTTTGCTTTGGGGTTAATATTTTCAATAAAACCGCCACTTAAATCATCCAGAACCCATACTTCGTGCCCAAGAGCAACTAATTCATTTACAACATGCGCACCAATAAAACCGGCCCCACCGGTCACCAAAGATTTAGGATTCATTTTTTGTGTTTATGAGTGCAAAATAGGAAAAAGTTTGAGTACTAAATACTATATGTTTTGTAATGTTATTAAACATATATTTGAATGCTAGGAAACTAAACAGGATGGCTTTTCAATTCTCAGACAGAAATACACCAAGGTGGATCATTTTCGCAATTGATCTTTGTATATGTTTGGGTTCGTTAATGTTAGCTTACCAGCTTCGCTTTAATTTCCGGGTTCCGGAAACGGAGATCTCGCTTTGGAAGTATGCATTTACTACTGTTATTGTTACCAGGATAATCAGTTTTCTCATATCGAGAATTTATCAGGGAATCATTCGCTATACAAGTACCAGGGATGCATTGCGGGTCTTTTACACGATTACGATTGGAAGTATTTCAATGGGTTTGATGAATGTCATTTCATTCTATGCTATTGGAATTTATCTCGTACCATTTTCAGTTTTAATAATCGATTACTTTGCTTCTGTATTCTCAATTACGGCTTTCAGAATTTTGGTAAAAACAATTTATCAGGAACTGAAAAATCCGACACGTGATAAACAACTCGTCATTATATATGGTGCCGGTGAATCTGGATTGATCACAAAGCGCGCTATTGACAGAGATGCAAACACACGATTTAAAGTTACTGCTTTCATTGACGATGATGAGGCCAAAGAAGGTAAAACCGTTGAAGGGATAAGGATTTTTCATACTTCAGAACTCGATCAGCTACTGATGGCAAATAATATCGCTCATCTCATCATCAGTATTCAGAATGTTGCTGCTGAAAAAAAACAGATCATAATTGAAAAATGTCTGGCACATGATGTTCATATTTTAAATGTTCCACCTGTTACTTCCTGGATCAATGGTGAATTGAGTTTTAAACAGATAAAGAAAGTAAAAATTGAAGACCTTCTCGAAAGGGATCCTATTCGTCTTGACCTGGATATTCCAGGCTGAATCCCCTCTATACGACCTGGAATTAGAGTTGAATGAAAGTTATCACTGGAAAAATTTTGAAACTGTAATTGCAGATATTCGTCAATACGACCGGATGGAACGAGTATTCAATTTCTTCAGGCCGGATGTAGTATTTCATGCTGCAGCATACAAACATGTTCCGGTCATGGAATCAAATCCTTCGGAAGCAATTCTTACAAATGTTCAGGGAACAAAAATTCTTGCCGATCTTTCAGGGAAATATAATGTAGAAAAATTTGTAATGGTCAGTACCGACAAGGCTGTCAACCCCACTTCTATTATGGGAGCAACCAAGCGGATTGCCGAGATCTATTGTCAGTCGCTGAATAAAGTCGGACAAACCAAATTCATTACAACCAGGTTCGGAAATGTACTGGACTCGAATGGTTCTGTTATTCCCCGCTTCAAACGGCAGGTCGATGAAGGTGGACCAATTACAGTTACTCATCCTGACATTGAACGGTTCTTCATGACAATACCTGAAGCTTGTCAGCTGGTTCTTGAGGCAGGTGCAATGGGAAATGGTGGAGAGATCTTTATATTTGATATGGGTAAGAGTATCCGTATCGTTGATCTGGCAAAAAAGATGATTAAACTTTCAGGACTTACTTTAGGTAAAGACATACAAATTATTTATACAGGACTTCGTCCGGGTGAAAAGATCTTCGAAGAACTTTTAGCAAATAAAGAAACTACACTTCCAACACATCACTCGAAAATCATGATCGCAAAAGTGCGAGAGTATGATTTCCCGACTATAGAAAAAGAAATTTCTGATCTGATCGATCTGTTCAAATTACAAAACAATGAGGTCATCGTAAGGAAAATGAAAGATATTGTTCCGGAATATATTTCCGCGAATTCACAATTTGAAAAACTCGACAGCTGATATGTTAAACTCAAAAGAAAAAACTTCAAAGGTAAATATCCGTTTTTCAGATCTGGATCTGTTCGGACATGTGAACAACGCTGTGTACTTAACTTATTACGAAGAAGCGCGTGTTGCCTATTTCAACGAAGTGGTAGGTTATGATTATGACTGGTCAACTGAGGGAGTAATCCTTGCCCGGGTTGAAATTGACTTTGTGATTCCTGTTCACTTCAAAGACGAAGTTTTCATCCGTACAAAATGTTGTCGCATGGGAAGTAAAAGTTTTGATCTTGCCTATGAAATGTTCATTGTCAAAGAAGAAAAGGAAATTATGCTTTCATCTGCTACCAGCGTAATGGTAATGTACAATTATAAAGAGAAGAAATCGATTTTGGTTTCGGAGGAATGGAAAGTGAAATTGGTAAGTAGTAAGTAGCACTACTTACTTGTAACAAGTGCAATATTTCAATGTAATTCGATTATTAGTAACTGGTGAATACCATTACTCTATATAGCAATAGCAACAATTCAACTAAAGCATTGTAATGTTCATTTAGAATAAAAGTAAGCACTTTCAAGTTAGAAAATAGTGCTACTCACTACTTACCACTTACCACTTACCATTTACCATCATCCGTGAATCGTTTCCCGCTGCCCATACTTTTTAATGATCTCCGCTTCGAACAGAAGAAATTCCTGCCACCTTGCTTCAACATCAATTCCGTTTGCATATTGTCTGGCGAACTTTAAGAAAGTTGTATAATGTCCGGCTTCGCTGACCATTAATCGGTGATAAAATTCTCTCAGATCTGCATCATTTATATTTTCTGAAAGAACTTTAAAACGTTCGCAACTCCTCGCTTCTACCAATGCTGAAAAAAGTAATTTGTCGACGAGCACATAATTTTTTGTATAACCTTTTCTTATAAAAGAATTCAGTTCAAATACATATTCATCACGCCGCTCACGACCTAGTTCATAACCACGGGCCTTGATCTTTTCGTGAACTTCCTGAAAATGCTCCAACTCTTCCTTAGCCAGGTCCAGCATTGCATCAACAAGTTCAGTACATTCCGGAAAGTGAACAATCAGATTGATTGCATTGGTGCATGCCTTTTGCTCACAATATGCATGATCAGTGAGGATCTCTGCAATATTTTTCTCAACTATATTGACCCACCTTGGATCAGTGGGTAATTTTAATCCTAGCATATCTGGTGTGTTCTAAAAACGCTCACAAAGATAGAAAGAAATCAAGATTTGTTAACGTCGTTCACCCCGTAAAAAGTGAATTTTATCATTAAATGCAAGGATTTTAGCAGCATTGTTATGCTTTAAAGAATTACAATCGTACATTTGTATATATCAAAATGTCAGCATTAGTAGTATACGGAAACAGACTTAGTATTCAAGTTACTAAGGAATTCAAGCAATTGGTCAACATATCGATTGCTGCAGGTAAGTTTATATTGATCCATCCTCATTATGAACTCATCCGTGAAGCTATGCGTTTGGATATGCTCGAAGATGGTTTTCTTGAAGATTTCGAAGTACACAACTGGCAATATGAAGTCGGCGAAATGATCACTTTCGAATTTGAAGAAGTTTTATTTTTCTATGCACTACTGGATGTCAGCTGTCGCATTTTCCTTTGCGAGATCGGAGACGATCTGAAAAGTATGGCTATCGAAAGTGGCGAAACAAACGATGAAGAATTTGTTCGTGTAAGAAGTTTTTACTTAGTTCAAGCTGAAGAATTCATTCAGAAGATCAGAGATGCTTTTAAAAATAATCCTGATTTTAAGGAGTTGCAGGGGAAAGTTGAGCAGTTGAATAGCTTGGCTTAATTATTCATTATACAATCACCTCACTCGGATGCGGCATCGTTCCAAATTTTTTCAGTGCTGAAAGATGCGATTTCATTGCTTTGAAAAACGTTTCATTGACCATGTATGGTACGCCATATTCTTTAGCTGTTTGTTCGACAATCTTAGCAATTTGCGGATAATGCACATGGCAGATTCGTGGGAACAAATGATGTTCGATCTGGAAATTCAGACCACCCACATACCATGAAATAATTTTACTTTTTGGCGAGAAATCTACAGTCGTATTCATCTGATGTACTGCCCAGTCATTTTCGATTGTATTCTCGTTATTAGGCATTGGATGTGTTGTGCCTTCAACTGTATGAGCCATCTGAAATACAAAACTCAGAATAACTCCTTCAAGGAAATGCATCAGGAAAAATCCGATCAACACCTGGTACAGTGGAATACTAAAAAACAGTGAGGGTACTACAAGAAGGGTAAAAATATATGCAATCTTAAAAAGACTGATCTTCAAAACTGCAAGTATTGTTTCACTTTTGGTTAACGGACTTACACCATTTTTTGAAAACTGGAAAATCTGGATCAGGTCTTTCAGAAATACCCAATAGGCAGTCAACAATCCGTAGAAAAAGAAAACATAAAATGGTTGAAATTTGTGATACCATTTCACTTTTGAATGTGGTGAGAATTTCAATACAAGACGATCTGCAATGTCTTCGTCCATACCGGATATATTGGTATAGGTATGATGTAAAATATTGTGCTGAAGTTTCCAGTTATGCACTGAACCACCTGCAAGATTCAACGTATGTCCGACAAGATAATTTACGGTATCATTCGATGAATATGCGCCATGATTTGCATCATGCATGACACTCATGCCAATTCCTGCAACAGAAATTCCCATGATCGTCCATAAGATCAGACTTGCCGGAAAAGAGAAATGAAAAACCAATAGAGCAATGAATGGTAAAATGTATCCTGCAAGCAGAATGAAAGTTTTTATTACCATCGATGCATTGGCATGCTTCGATAAATTATTCTGTTCAAAATATTCGTCTACTCTTTGTTTTAAGGTAGGAAAGAATTTTGTTTTGTCCTGACTTATAAATTTTACTTTTCCTTTGATTTTCATTCAGAAATTTTAATGGTGCCGGAATGAGTGACGCAACACTAATTCAGAAACAACCTGTATAGTAAATTAACCGGTTAAAGTTAATCAAATAAGATGGAGCAACTTTCGAGCCGCAATTTAATTATTAACTTTATTGATTAAGTGCAATATTTACTTTGTATCGATCATTTCCATCCATTAAGTAAGACAATTGCCATACAATAAAGTTTTAACACTGTCAGAAAATTTCTTCTTCTTCAACCAAAATAGTATCATTTGGCATAATTAAGTCTCTTGCACGACCTGTCACCTGAACATTTGGGAATAAATTGTCACGTTCCTGCTCAGTGATCATTTGCTTTCTTAACATAAAATTTGAAACATTTTTATAGTAATTAGCAAGGTAGGGCTTTAAATTTCCTGATGGATCGAAACTATATCTGAACCATTTTGGATGAGGCAATAAACTTGCAAGAAAAATACTTTCCGGCAATGTAAGTGCTGCAGGAGTTTTCTTGAAATAAAATTCACTAGCCTCTCCAATTCCATAAATATTGGGTCCTAATTCTATAATGTTAAAATAAACCTCCAGCATTCTTTCCTTACTGTAAAGTCGGTTGCTTTCAATAAGCCAGACAATTAATGCCTCTTCTGCTTTTCTTGCAATCGTTTTCTTTCTATTCAGGTAAATATTTTTTACTAACTGCATGCTGATCGTGCTTCCGCCTCTGAGAAATTTTTTGCTTTGTAATTCGTTGCAATGGATTTCCTGAATGCATCTTCATTGAATCCATAATGATAAAAAAAGTTTCCGTCTTCCGATGTAAGAACAGAATTTCTGAAATAGGGAGAAACACCTTCATATGGGGTATAATACGGATTCGATGGACCGACAATAAATGACCGGACATATCTTCCATAATCATATACCGACTGTGTAAATTCTCCGGACATTTTCATCAGATCACTGTTATTGAATTTACGAATCCTGAATTTATTCTTTTTCATTGAGCAATCAAAAGTGACATTATCAGGATTTGCAGAGTCGAGAAAAAAATTCAATTTGAACTTCAGGGAGCCATCGGCTTCGATACTTCGAACCTCATCAAACATTCCTTGCGGAAGCGAGTTAAAAAAATCAGTTGCCGGAATGGTGTCTGTTTCTACTCTTAATGCATACTTCTTTGAACCTGAGGTTTCGAATCGTAAATATGGCTTAAAGACTATACCTGACAGTCTGGCGACAGATGAACTGTCAAGCATCAATGAATTTTCATTAGTTGTAACGGTATAAGATATTGAAGCATTCTCAACTTTGATACTATCTTCAGAGATCCTGTTATGATGAAATGAAAACCCGGAAACAGAAGCTAATCCAAAAACTTTTAATTCTTTATTGGAATAACGGTAGCCATCAAGTTCAATATGTACAGTATCAAAACTTATTGTTGCACCTGTTAGTTCAGTAACAAGCGGAAGATTGCTCTTTTTTTCTGTAGTTGGGAAAAGAAACAGATCCAGTTTTCGTGACGACTGATGAAATGAACCACTACACTCCCATTTTCTTTCTGAATTCAAATCTTCAAATTCTCCTTTCAATGAATTTACATCAGAATGAAAACGATTCATTCGAATCAATCTTTCAAGAGTATCGTTTTTATATTTTAAGATCGCATTAGTAATCTCTGCCTTTTGTGGTGCAAAGTTGAAGCTCCTGTCCAGAACTCTTGCCAGTAAACCTGAATACCCGTTTGAGCCTTTTGAAACAGTTTTCTCTGCTTTTTTTTCATCAGAGGCGAACTTGTAATTCGTGCTATTTTTTTTATGTACCAATTGCAATAGAATTCCACTCCCTTCAACTTGATTCAGTCGGATTGTTCCTGTAAGCAATGCTGCAATAGACGGTTGGACCCTGAGAGTATCTGCATGCAGAAGTGTATCACCGGATTGTGGAATTATTGAAACACTTCCTAAGGCCACAGTAAAAAGTCCGGAAAATGAGGATGAACCTATAACCATAGTCAATCCCTTTTCCTCCTTCATCTTAGCCCCAACTTTCTCTGTAATGTAGTGTAGAAGCGGGTTTCGGAAAATAAAGAAGATCAAAAGAAGGCCAACAAAAAATGCAATTGCGACTTTCAGTATCCTTTTTAAATATTTTTTCCATACATGTTTCAGAGGTGTAATTTGGTCAATCTTTAGTTACCAATCAAGCCCAATTTCATACACATTTCAACGTTAATAATTTCGGAATTTAATTCACTGGAATTACAAACAGACTCAGTACTTTAGAAACTTGTTAAATACAGTATGAAATTTACAATTCAAACCACCTTGATAAGATTAGGAATCACAGCTTCATTACTTTTTGTCACCGCATTATTCGCGTATAGTCAAAGAGTTGCTCCTGTTCACAAACCTGAAAACAAAGTCGCTCTTGAAAATCATGATAGCAGAGCGGAATCTTTTGTTTTAAAAAACCTGAACCGTTTTGGCCTCGACAAATTAAAGGATTACGATAAAACACTTGGCGAGTCATTTTCTTCCGAATTGAAAGATACTTTGGAAATGATGGAAAAGACTTATCTTAATAACAGCTCAACGTTACAAAAGAGTTTAACAGAAAAGAAAAGTAAGATCACAGAACTCACAGCACAAAAAGCGGAGTTAAGTACAAAGTATTCCAAGCTTTTAAGAACCGCCGCCTTTGCATTTGGGATCTGGTTATTAATGATAATAGTATTCCTTCAATTTCAGAAGAGAAAGATCAAAAAGAAAAATGATGAACTTGAAATTACAACCGCTCAGTTAAAATATAACAGAGATCATTCAACATTAGCAAAAAGTGCTATTGATAAAGTCAGACATCTTAAAAATTCCATCCTTAAACTTTCAGAGGGAACTCAACAATTGAATGAACTTTCAAAAACACTCGATGAAAACAATGGTATTGAAAGCAAGTGGACAACTGAGATTTCTACTTCTATTCAAAAAGTTAATACTTCAGCCCAATTTGAATTAAGACTTGCCAATGCTTTTATCACTCAGGAAGGAGATTTAAATTCTGAAAAAGAAAGTACAAATATCAATCTGCTTTGCGAAGAATATCTGACAATTGCCTCAAGAGGTCTAATGTCAACAGGAAATGAATCGGAATGATCGATTCAGTTTTACAAAATGCCTCTACTCCATTTTATACCACTAAACAAAATGGTAAAGGTGCTGGATTAGGACTTTCAGATTCACAAAAGATCATGACAGAATTTCACAAAGGTGAAATAAAAATTGAAAGCGAAAATGGTAACAGTACCGATGTTTATATTAAATTCTTCCTGTAAAATGAAAAAAATCTCTCTATATATATTATTCGTCTTTTTCTGCTCATCGGTTTTCGGACAAGATGTTGCAACACTGCAATCATTGAATGCCAGAGCAAAAACAATTTACATAAAAGCTGAAGCATTAGATCAGATCATGATCGCTCTCCGTCCTTTTGAAGGTAAACATGGAGCCGGAATCGATACGCTTTTGATGGAGACATATAAAATTATCTCCCAGGGTTATGCAGACAACAATCACTTCAAGCAAGGTTATCAGGTATACGACAAATATATTAACTACAGAATTGAATCTTTACAGTTGTATAAAACTGCAACAATTACTGCAGCAGCCGCATCTATTGATTCCAGAAAACAAAAGGATGACGCTGCACAAGTAGATCTACAGAATACTATTTTACAACTTCAGATCGACATCGATCAACTTGGCAGCAAACGTTCAGGGTTTAAGAAATATTTCAGCTTTGGTGTTATCCTTTTATCTTTGGTCTTCGCAGGACTACTCGTAAATTATGGAGTTAAATTCAGCAATCTTAAAAATCAGATCAAGGAAAATAAAGATTCAATGCTGGCAAGCCACAGACTGGCGACTGTCGGCAGTTTTGCATCCGGCTACCAGTCAGAAACCGGAAAATCTTTTGTGAATATTGAAAATACCATTGCTCAGATCAAATCAGAAATAAAAGGTTCGACAGACGCTAACCTTAAACAGGCTGACCAGCTTTGTTCGGGGATACTTAAAGCGACGGCTGAGGTGAAAACAATTAATAATTAATATGAAGCAAGAGTTGCCCGAATAATCTCAACACACTCCGACAACTGTTGGTCCGTAATAATCAATGGTGGAGCAAACCGGATGATATCACCGTGAGTAGGTTTTGCTAAAAGGCCGTTTTCTTTTAATGCCAGGCAAACATCCCATGCATCCTTACCGTCTTTAGGTTTTATGACCATCGCGCAGAATAAACCTTTATCTCTTACCAAAGTAATGTGATCGTGTTTGATAGATTTCAATTCACTTAATAAAATATTTCCTAATCGTTCAGCTTTTTCAGCAAGGTTCTCATCTTTCAAAACTCTCAATGCAGCGATTGCAACTTTAGCCGCCAGTGGATTTCCTCCATATGTACTTCCATGCTCTCCGGGCTTTACACATAGCATAATTTCATCAGAAGCAAGTACAGCAGATACAGGAAGTAATCCGCCACTTAATGCCTTTCCTAAAATTAAAATATCGGGATGCACATTCTCGTGATCACATGCCAGCATCTTTCCTGTACGACATAATCCTGTCTGAATTTCATCGCCGATAAAAAGTACATTATTCTTTTTACAAAGTTCAGATGCTGCTTTCAGATAACCATCATCAGGTATTACTACTCCTGCTTCACCTTGTATCGGTTCAACTAAAAATCCGGCAACCAATGGGTCCTGCAATGCTTTTTCCAGGGCAGGAAGATTGTTGTAAGGGATCTTTATAAAACCGGGTGTAAAAGGACCAAATTTTCCGTAGGAATCAGGATCTGTAGACGCTGAAATAATAGTTATCGTTCGTCCGTGAAAATTACCTTCACAAACGATGATCTTCGCATTATTTTCCGGAATCCCTTTCTTTACATATGACCATCTTCTGGCAAGTTTCATTGCAGTCTCAACACCTTCTGCTCCGGAATTCATTGGCAGAACCTTGTCGTAGCCGAAATAGTTCGTGATATACTCTTCGTATTCACCAAGTACATTATTATGAAAGGCTCTGGAAGTCAAAGCAAGTTTCTGAACCTGGTCAATTAATGCTTTGACGATCATCGGATGGTTATGACCTTGATTCAAAGCTGAATAAGCCGACAAAAAATCGAAATATTTTTTCCCTTCTACATCCCACACATAGACACCTTCTCCACGTTCAAGCACAACAGGCAATGGATGATAATTATGAGCCCCAAAACGCTCTTCTCGTTCAATTGCCTGTTCTGTTAATGTCTTCTCGATAACCATCGTTTTCATAATGCGGGGAATAAAATAAAATAACTTATATGATGCAAAAATAAGCTTTTCCCGGAGGTAATTCAAGTTAATTGGGCAATTTCCTTCGCAAATCTTGAGATCCAAACTCATTCACGATAAGCAAGTGAAATCTGATGAACATTCTTTACTTTCGCCAATATGGAAAATGTGAAAAAGGGTGAAATAACTGAAAATCTCAATATTTCAGAGGCGGGTTCTGAGGGAAATGCTTTAGCCCGAATCGATAATTTTGTGGTTTTTGCTGAAGGTGCTGTTCCGGGTGATGTAGCTGATGTAATGATCTACAGAAAAAAGAAAAATTATGCTGAAGGTCGTGTTGTAAACATCATCTCACCATCGGCCGACAGAGTTCAGCCTTTTTGTACACACTTCGGAACATGTGGTGGCTGCAAATGGCAGCATATGTCTTATGAAAAACAGATCTTTTACAAACAGAAACACGTGACGGATGTTCTTGAGCGGGTTGGAAAAGTTGAATTGCCAACTGCTATACCGATTAAGGCATCGGCAAACACAAAATATTACCGCAACAAACTTGAATATACTTTTTCAAATAAAGCCTGGTTAACAAAAGCAGATCTTGATGCAGGAGCAGATGTTTTACAGAGTGCTTTGGGGTTTCATGTTCTCGGTAGATTCGATAAGATCCTTGATGTAAAAGAATGCTTTCTCCAGGAAGATCTGAGTAATAAAATTCGATTAGCAGTAAAAGATTTTGCAGTAAAAAATAATTTCGAATTCTTTGATCCAAGAAGTCAGGAAGGTTATCTCAGAAACCTTATCATCCGCTCAACCTCTACCGGAGAATGGATGGTTGTCGTTGTATTTAGTCGTGATCACAAAGAAAGCAGAACTCTCATGATGGATCATCTGAAGAATTCATTTCCGGAAATTACTTCATTGCAATACATCATCAATTCAAAACGTAACGATACTATTTTTGATCTTAATGTTGAACTCTATAATGGACGTTCATACATAGAAGAAAAAATGGAAGATCTGACTTTCCGCATTTCTGCAAAATCCTTTTATCAGACTAACTCACTCCAGGCATATGAGCTATATAAAATTGTACGCGACTATGCAGGCTTAACCGGGAATGAAAATGTTTACGACCTTTATACAGGGACAGGAACAATTGCTTCTTTCGTTGCTGCAAAAGCAAAACACGTAACCGGAATCGATTATATTGCTGATGCTATCAATGACGCCGGAGAAAATGCTGCTTACAACAAAATCAAAAATGTTTCGTTCTTTGCAGGAGATATCAAAGATACACTGACACCCGGAATTTATTGAACTTCATGGTAAACCGGATGTGATCATAACTGATCCACCAAGATCGGGAATGCATGAAGATGTTGTCAGAGCAATTGTAAAAGCAGCACCTGACAGGATTGTCTATGTAAGTTGTAATCCCGCTTCACAAGCAAGAGATCTGCAAATTCTTGATGAAGCCTATTCAGTCGTAAAATATCAGCCTGTTGATATGTTCCCGCATACAACACATGTGGAAAATGTAATGTTGCTTCAAAGAAAAAGTCTTTAACAAAAATTGAAATGAGATCAATTGTCTTTTTTCTGATTTTTAGTTTCTCTGTCAGGTTTACTTCCGGACAGGATTCTTCGCTTGCAATTGACTACGAACAGGAACAACTTGGATTATGTTTTAAGTACTCGAATGAACTGGGTTTTAATATTGAATCAATTACAAATCCATATTTGTACGATTATGTGAATGAATGGCTTGGAACTCCCTATCGATACAGCGGAGAAAATAAAAATGGAATCGATTGTTCAGGATTGGTGTGTGAATTATATAAATCGGCCTACCAGAAAATTCTTACCGGTTCGGCTAAAGAAATTTATGAGAAATCAGATCCTGTTAAAAAGAAAATCTGAAAGAGGGTGATCTGGTATTTTTTAAGATAAAAAAAGGAAGAATTTCACATGTAGGAATCTATCTTGGCTCGAATAAATTTGCACATGCCAGCACTTCACGTGGTGTTATTATCAGTGATCTCGATGAACCTTACTATAAAAGATACTATTATAAAGGTGGCCGGTTAAATGATTTGAACGAAAAATAAAATGGAAAAAGACAAAACTCTCCTTCTTACAAATAAACAGATCGAACAAAAATTAAATCGTCTGGCATTTCAGATCTTTGAAGATAATTCTGATGCAAAAGAAATTGTATTGGCAGGTATTGTAAAAAGTGGTTATGAAGTTGCTGAAAAAATTGCAGCTATACTCAAAACCATTGCTCCATTCAAGGTCATTCTCACAGAAGTGAAATTCATCAAACATGGAAAGCTGGATCAGAAAATCGATATTAATCTTTCCAAAGAAGACTTGAATAATAAGATTGTGATTTTAGTTGATGACGTTATGAATTCCGGCAAGACAATGCTGAATGCCATGAAACCTTTTCTTGATGCCGAAATTAAAAAACTGAGAACAGTTGTTTTGGTCGACCGGAATCATAAGCGCTATCCTGTTTCTTCTGACTTCGTTGGACTGTCTTTAGCTACTACTCTGCAGGAGCATGTTAGTGTGGAGATTGGAGACTCGAAGATTGAGGCGTGGATTCAATAGCAAAATATTAATATTTAATAATTAATATTCACTACTACTATTCGATAAAAATAAAACATTTTAATTTAGGTTGAAAATATATTTTAAATCAACTGTTCGCAGAATAAATTTCTAGCAAGCCCCCACATTTTATTGACATACTTTTTTGGACGGTAAAGGTTCGGGGGGGGGGGGCGTTTGAAAAGTTGAATCGAGATGAACCAATAATCGAAGATTTCAATGATGGGGGGGGGTTTCTTTTGGGCGCCAGATGCGGGAAATTACTTTCATATGAAAATATTTATATCGGGCAGTATTTACTTTTAATCATTCATATTCATTATTAATTTAGAAAGGCTTTTCCGCTTTTTAAAAGGAGATCGGACTGCAAGTTGTCCGGAAATCTGTTCCATTAACTCAACATCATTGAGGTTTTCAATGAGCGGTCTGCCGGTTTTGTTATTGGAGAGACGATGAAATAATAATCCGGGATTAGCTTCAAGATAAACAGTTACACCCACTGCATTCATGTACTCCATATTATCGAAGTAACATGGTAATCCACCGCCGGTAGAGACAACAACATTATTATTCTCTGCAAGCGAATGCAGTGCTTTTTTTTCCAAATCCCGAAAATGTTCCTGACCGGAGGTTTTAAAAATTTCTGAAATGCTTTTCCCTTCGGCTTCTTCTACCAGTTCATCTGTATGAACTACGGGCAAATCCATTATTTTTCCAAGAGCTTCTGCAACCTTTGATTTTCCACTACCCATATACCCTATCAAAAATACTTTCATCAATTTCTACTCCTCAATTAACCTTGAGTGAATGATCAATAAGTTGCATGGTAATTTTGGCAAGATGGTATCAATATGATTCTGTGCTATTCTTTCGAAAATCTGCAAATGGTGATCTATAGAATTTACTATGACCAGATCAGCATTCACTTTTTGTGCATATTCTGTAATGTCCTCAAAATTTTCATTCGATGCGGATTCGATCCTTACATTGAGAGCCATATTTTCAATTGACTGATTGAATTTGGAATCAGAAAATATTTCTGAAGTATAATCGGCAGACTGCGAAGAATCTGCAGCAGCAAATTGCTCAGCAACATCCAATACTATAACTTCTTCTGCTTTCTCTCTTTCACTGAAATAGAATGCAGTCATGAGTGCATGTTCTGTCTTTCTGTGATTGTTTGCTTCTATTACAATCCGTTTCATGGATCTTGATGGAGAAGCATATACCAAAACCGAACATTTCGCTTTCGTAGCAATTTCCTGCGTTAATTTTCCAAATGGTTGTGCGAAATTTTTATTCTGAGAAAGACCCATGAGCAGCAAGTCTACTACTTCATGCTTGCAAATTTGAAGAATTGCAGAAACTGCATTCGCCTGTTCCCAATAGATACGCGAATTTCCATCATGAAATCCATATCGTGTCAGGATCTTAGAAAGCTGAATGAATTTGTCACCGGTTTTTTTTCCGTAATGAATAAAAACTGCTAAACTTCCATGATTCTCACAATGACGCTTCATTTCACTAACCATGAAATCAAGTTCGTCATTAAAAGCAACTCCAAGCGCAATGGTGTTGAATGGAAAGGACGGTTTTCCTTTTATCATTTGCTGATCTTTAGCTGCAAGATAATCAAAAAGCCGAATAACCAAAGGCTGTACTAAATCAATTGATCAACAAGACTTGTCAATTTAATTCGATTTATGCTGAATTTTCCGCAACCTTATATTCAGCATTTCAACGATCAATGAGAAGGCCATACCGAAATAGACATATGATTTCTCAACGTGAACATGCATACCTTCCAGCATCAGCAACACTCCGATAGCAACTAAAAATACAAGTGCAAGGATCTTCATCGTAGGATACTTGTTGATAAAATCACTTACATACGGAGCGAATAACAACATGACAAACATTGACACAACAACAGCAGAGATCATAACAGGCAAATCACGGCTTAAGCCTACTGCTGTTAATATTGAATCGAATGAAAAGATGATATCGATGATTGTAATTTGTAAAATCGCCTGAGAAATAGTAAGCTTTTTCTTCGTGCCCTCTTCAGCAGCCTTTTCATGACCCTTTAGTTTCTCATAAAGTTCCTTGAAAGTTTTATAAACAAGAAATACACCGCCGGAAAATAAAATCAGATCCCTTCCACTCACTCCTAAAGTCCCTATAAAGAATAGCGGTTGAACAAGATGTACTAACCAGGAAATTCCAAGGAGCAATAGTATTCTGAAAACCATTGCCAGCATTAAACCTATCGTTCTTGCCCTCTGCTGATCAACTTTTGGCAGATAGCTACAAATAATGGCAATGAAAATTATGTTATCGATCCCTAAGATTATTTCCAGAAATATAAGAGTGACTAGACTTAATATTCCTTCCGGAGAAAACAGAGTTAGTAACATAAATTTGAAGTGTTTAGCTTTTTACGAGTAGAGGCGCAAAACTAAATAAAAAAACATACCCTTTAACGCACGTTGTAGAACTTATTGAGTTGATTTTGAGACTTTGTTCTCTCAAGAACATAATTACGAATTACGCTTTATCATTATAAACCTTCAACACCCGAGCAGACGGTTCAGAAAGATTTCCTGACCATCGCGGTAACCAGTAATGTGGAATCACCTGCCACTGATCGCCATTTTGATTTTGAAAAGCACGCATGAAATAAAAAGATTCTTTTGAAGGAGCAACTATTGACGGATGTAGTTTATCTTTTTTCATTTCAAATTCCTGATCAGAAACTTTTTCATTCAAAAATTCCTGTACCCATTGAAACCATGATTTTTCTTTTCCGGAAACGCCATCGGAGAACGCTTCCTTTTTTCTCCACAAAACTTCTTCAGGTAATGTTTTTCCGAATTTACTTTTTGCAAATGCTGTACGAAAGAAATTCTTTTCGATACTATCTTTAGTTGGTACTTTCCAGCTTGCAGGAAGTCCTCTGAAAAAATCAACAAACTCTCTGTCTAAGAATGGAACACGCGCCTCCAATCCATGACAAGAAATAGCTCTGTCAACACGAAGTCCATCGAAGAGATGAATTTCATCCAGTAACCGGTAATGATCTTCCTGTGCCGATTTAAGATCGGGATGATTATAAAAATATAAATATCCCATCTGGCACTCATCAGCTCCATCACCATTAAGCACAACTTTTATATCAGTGTTTGCAGAAATATATTTCCCCAGTAAATACTGACCAACACTTGCTCTGATAGTTGTAATATCATATGTTTCCGTATTCTGTAAAACAGTATCGATTGCATCTAAACCTTCCTGAGGAGTAAAATAAATTATTTCATGTTCAATGTTACCATATAATTTATTCAAATGCTCTGCTACACTTTTTGCATAAACTATATCGGTACCTTCTTTCATTCCAATGCTGAACGATTTTAGTTTTTTCCCCGGGTATTCTTCCGCCATGATCTTTGCAGCTACAGCACAGACGACGCTGGAATCCAGTCCACCGGAAAGCAAACAACCAATTGGACGGTCAGAGATCAACCGGTGCCGGACAGCATTTTCAAATATTGAAATTGCTTTTGCATAATCGCTTTCAGCCGGCTTTGAATTCGTATTGTAATCAGCATTTACTACAGAAGGCCAGTATTGTTTTTTTGCAGGAGTTTTTCCAGGAGTCCAGTTCAGAATTGTTTTTTGACCAAACCGTTCAACATTCTGAAAGAATGGCGCCAATCCGGAAAGTAAACTACTGAATCCAAAACTTTTCAGATCCTGACTAAAACCAATAAACATTGGACGCACACTTAAAGGATCAGTTGAAAGGAAAAGCTGCTTTAATTTATGTTGATGATATTCAACAATTGCAAAACTGTATTCACCAACAAGTACTTTGTTTAATTTTTCAAGATCATAATTGAATAATTTCAATAGAGGAAGAATAACAGCACAATCAGAGCCGTGAAGGGAAACATCGAGTTTAAATTCAGCGATCAATTCCCTGAAATTATAGATCTCTCCATTACATACTAAATAGAATGTTCTCTCACCATCTACCATATAAAAAGGCTGATCACCATCGACATCAAGGCCATTGATTGCAAGACGGTGAAAACCTAAAAATGAGTCTGGGTTTAAAATTGTCAGACTTCTATCCGGACCGCGTTTCCTTAATGTATTAAAAGAAGCATAAATTTTTGACGAATCGCCCTTTTCTACTATTTCGCCTAAAAGGCCATAAATACTGCACATATATTTAAATTATTATGGGGAAAAGATACAGTTTTATGCAAGAAGTCAAAAATCAGAAGAGAATAATTTCCCGCAGAATACGCAGAATAGCCGCAGATTTTTATTCATTAAAATGCATTGAACTTAGCTTTTATCCCAAAGGGATCTCTGCGGATTTTCTGCGTATTCTGCGTACTCTGCGGGAAATAAAATGTCATCTAATGCACACTAACAACTCTGAGAAGTGACAAATTCCGGAAAGTTAGACCGTAAAATGAAATTGATCTCATGTAAAAAATGCATGAAAATTACCTGTAAAAAATTTGTTTCATTCTTCTTAAACAAGTTTGGTTTATTTCTTACAACAATTTTTTTTTATTTGACGAACAACATAACTGAAATTATTCTGAATTACGATTTCATTCTATAAAAATCTTTTCATCCTGCAACAAATCTTACAAAGTCCTCAAATGCCTTGAATTGGTAAATGCTCCCTTCCCTGCTGATGTACTTTTAAGAAATGAAAATAGCAGCAAGTCATTTTAAAAATGCGGCTATTATAAAGGTAAAAGGTATGAATCGAAATTTACCCATTAAAAAAGTACTGGTCTTCATATGTGCTTTTCTGCTTTTCGTAAGCGGAAAAGTATCGGCAAGTCATACGATGGGAGCCGACTTAACATACGAGTGCCTCGGGGGGAATACTTACAAAGTAACTGTTTCCTTCTATCGTGATTGTATCGGAATTGCTGCGCCGGCAAATCCTTTGGTTACAGTTACATCGACATCGTGCGGTCAATCTCTTAGTGTTACCTGTTACAAACGACCAGGTACCGGTCAGGAAGTAACTCCTGCCTGTTCAAGTTCAGTTACAACTTGTAATGGCGGACCTTTTACCGGAATTCAGGAGTGGGTATATGATGGTATCATCACCTTACCAGCTGCTTGCGCCGACTGGACATTTGGTTATTCACTTTGTTGCAGAAATGCTGCAATCACTACGATCAATACTCCCAGTGGAAGTACATTCTATATCTATGCTACTTTGAATAACCTTGTTTCAACTTGTAATTCATCACCAACTTTTTCTAACAAACCTGTTCCATTCCTTTGTTTAGGTCAGCAATATTGTTTCAACCACGGTGCTTATGATGCCGATGGTGATTCACTTGTTTATGAACTGATCACTCCAATGCAAACCTCTTCATCAACTGTTACATATCATGCTCCTTACAATGCTTCTAATCCGCTTAATTCGTCGCCATCGACATCGTTTAACTCGGCGACGGGTGACATCTGTTTAAATCCACAGGCACTTGAAGTTACCGTTATGGCTGTTCTTGTAAAAGAATACAGAAACGGAGATTTGATTGGTACTGTTGAACGTGACTTGCAGTTAACAGTAATGAACTGTGCAAATACACTTCCTACTTTAACAGGTATCAATGGAACAAATAATTTCAGTATTACAATTTGTGCCAATGAGCCGACATGCTTCGACATCTTTTCAAATGATGTGGATGCAGGTCAGCAATTGTTAGTGGACTGGAATTTCGGAATTCCCGGAGCTACATTTAATACCGGAACCGGATTACATCCAACAGGAACATTTTGCTGGACACCGGGTGCATCTGACATTGGAAATAGTTATTCGTTTACAGTCAGAGTACAAGATGACGCTTGTCCGTATTACGGAAGTCAGATCTATTCTTATACTGTCAACGTAATTGGTATAACAGCCAGTGCAGGTCCTGATCAACAAATTGCATGTAGTGACCTTGCTACACTTACTGCACATGGTTACGGCGGAAGCGGTACATACACTTACTTATGGAGTACCGGTTCTACAATGCAAGCCATTACTGTCGGAGAAGGGTCATACAGCGTCACTGTTAATGATGGTTCATGTACAGCAACAGATACAGTGAATGTAACATTGCCTTTCATTCCAACAGCTGCCTTTACTAACTCTCCTGTATTGTGTTTAAATAACCCGATACAATTTACTGACCAGTCAACTACTCCTGCCGGAGTATTTACTGATTACCATTGGGATTTTGATGATGGAACTACTTCTACATTGCAAAATCCATCGCATCAGTTTCCCGGAGCAGGTTCATATGATGTTACATTAATTGTAACCAATAATCTTGGTTGTGTTGATTCAGTAACTCATACAATTGTAATTGCAACACCACCGGTTTCACAATTTACTGCATCGAATTCCTGCATCAACTCAGTAGTATCATTTACCGATCAGACTACAGGTAACGATAATTACTGGCACTGGTATTTTGGTGATGGTGCTACTTCATTTGCTCATAACCCTACTCATACATATACTTCATCAGGTACATTTAATGTCATGCTGATCAGCGGTGACACTCTTGGTTGTCTTGATACAGTTTCTCATCCGATTACAATATTCCCTTTACCTGTAGCTTCTGCAGGTACTAATCAGAATGTTTGTGCAGGTGGTTCTGTAACATTAACAGCAACTGGAGGAGTTACTTATGTTTGGCATCCTTCAGGTTCTACCGGATCTTCAATTGTATTGACTCCCGGTAGTAGTACAAACGTATCGGTAACTGTTACCGATGCGAATGGTTGTTCTGCTGTAGATACAGTAAGTATTGCAGTCAACCCTTTGCCAAATATCAATGCGGGAACAGATGGTTTTATTTGTTCAGGCGGTTCAGTGACTTTGAATGCTACAGGTGGTATTTCATATGTATGGATGCCTGGTGGTCATTCAGGTCCTTCTTATACAGTGGATCCTGCTACTACTACTTCTTATACTGTTATTGGTACCGGTGCGAATGGTTGTACTTCATCTGACATAGTTAATGTAAATGTTGGAGCTCTGCCTGTAGTAACTATTAGTCCTGACGTGAATATATGTGCTGGTCAGAGTACTACTCTTACTGCAAGTGGTGGATTAACTTATTCATGGAATCCTATTGGTGCTACTACGGGTACTGTTACTGTTACTCCCGGTACATCAACTCAATATGAAGTAATAGCAACAGATGCGGCAGGTTGTACATCGAATGCATATGTTATGGTCGATGTCAATCCACTTCCTGTTGTTAACCTGCAATCGTTTTTCCTTTGTTCAGGTTCTACAACAACTCTGAATGCAGGAAATCCAGGATCAACTTATAGCTGGAGTACCGGAGAAACAACACAAACTATCTCAATCAACGCCGGAGGAAATTATAACGTTACTGTTACTTCTCCTTTTGGTTGTGTCGCAAGCTCTGCATGTACAATTGTCAGCGGAACAGCTCTTACAATAAATCTTGCTAACGTTGCTTTTTGCCAGGGTGATTCTGCAACTCTTGATGCAGGATATCCGGGTATGACTTATAACTGGACAACAGGTGCTACTTCACAAGCTATTACAGTTCATTCAGCTGGAAATTATGGTGTAACTGTAACTGATAGTCTTGGTTGTAGTGGCTCTATAAATGTTAGTGCAGTAATGAATACCTTGCCTGTAACTAACTTCTCTGCAACTTCTGTTTGTCAGGGTGCTACTACTGCTTTCACCGATGGATCTTCCACTACATCCGGTTCCATTACTAACTGGGCCTGGGATTTTGGTGATGCCGGTAATTCAGTGGCACAAAATCCAACACATACTTATTCAACTGCCGGAACTTACATTGTTACTCTCACAACAACAACATCAAATGGTTGTTCGAGTACAATTACAAGATCGATAACTGTAAATCCATTGCCGGTTGCAGCCTTTACTACTGCAAATGGTTGCGCAGGAAGTAATATTTCATTCACAAATACTTCGACAGTAAGTACAGGTTTCATAAATACATTTGCATGGAATTTCGGAGATGCTACAACTTCTTCAAGTTCTAATCCTACACATACTTATGCTAGTGCAGGAAACTATGTAGTAAATCTGCAGGTAACAACAGCAGGTGGTTGTTCGGCAAACGTAAATGGAAACTTAACTGTTCATCCGATTCCTGTTGCTACATTCTCTGCTCCTGCAGCTTGTTTAGGAAATGCAACTGTATTCAATAATACATCGAGTATTTCCACAGGTTCAATTACTACTACCAACTGGAATTTTAATGACTCATATACGTCTACACAAAATTCTCCTTCCCATACATTTACTACCTCAGGTACACATAGTGTTAACCTGATCGTAAGTTCTGCATTTGGTTGTACTGATACAGTAATTCAGAATATTACCATCAATGCTCTTCCTGTTCCAAATGCGGGAGCTGATCAGACAGTTTGTAACGGTACTACAGTAAGTCTTACTGCAACCGGTGGAACAACCTATAACTGGATGCCGGGAAATCATACTGGTTCAACTTATTCAGTTTCGCCTTCAGCAACTACGACTTATTCAGTTCAGGTCACTGATGCTAATGGATGCTCTGCTTCAGACAATGTTGTTGTTAATATCAATTCATTGCCAACTGCAAATGCAGGTGCTAACAGAGCGATCTGTACAGGTGGATCTGTTACACTAAATGGATCCGGTGGATCTACATACAACTGGATGCCCGGTAATTTAACTACTGCGAACATCGCGGTAAACCCGACAGCAAATACAACATTTATACTCACGGTAACTGATGCTAACGGATGTCAGGATACTGATCAGGTAGCAGTTACTGTAAATGCTTTACCTGTTGTGTCTGCCGGTCCTGATCAGGCGATCTGTAATGGTTCTATCGTCAACTTTACTGCAACCGGTGCAACTACTTACCAATGGAATCCTATTGGAAGCACAGCATCAAGTATTTTTGTTACTCCTTCTGTCAATTCAACATATACTTTGATCGGTACTGATGCCAATGGATGTATTTCCAGTGATACAGTAAGCGTCACAGTTCATGCTGTTCCAGTAGTCAACTTAAATCCAACATTTATTTGTTTAGGATATAGTTCGACTCTTGATGCAGGAAATGCAGGAAGTTCATATGACTGGTCTACGGGTGAAACAACTCAAACTATTTCAGTTTCGGACTCAGGTTCTTATACTGTTGTAGTAACAAGTGCAAACGGTTGTGCGGCTCTTGGACAAACTGTTGTTACGGTTGGTGGAAACATCACTGCAAATCCTACCACAATAAATATTTGTTCCGGAAATTCAACAACATTGAATGCCGGTAATCCCGGAAGTACATATGCTTGGTCAACGGGTCAAACAACTCAAACGATCACAACAAGTATATCCGGAAATTATTATGTAACAATTACAGACCTGAATGGTTGTGCTGCTACAAAACTCAACGTGGTTAATGTTGACCCATTACCTGTCGCATCCTTTGCAGTTAGTCCAACCTGCCTTGGAAACTCAACAATGTTTACAAACAACAGTACTATATCAAGTGGAACTATTGCAAATTCATTGTGGTCATTCGGTGATTCATTTTCTTCGAGCTCATTAAATCCTTCCCACTCTTATTCAGGAGCCGGTTCGTATTCAGTTACTCTCACTATCACTTCAGCAGCCGGTTGTACTTCTACAACGAATCAAAACGTAGTAATAAATCCATTACCTACAGCTGATTTTTCTACTACTACTGTTTGTCTTGGTTCTTCGAACCAGTTCACTGATAATTCTACTGTGAGTTCAGGATTTATTTCTGAATGGATCTGGAATTTTGGTGATGGAACTACAGGAACATCGGCTTCAACAAGTCATGCTTATTCAACTGCAGGAAATTATACTGCTACTTTAATTGCAGTAACAAATAATAATTGCTCTGATACTATTTCTCATCAGGTTGTAGTAAATGGTTTACCTGTATCAGCCTTTACTGCCGGCAACGGTTGTGCTGAATCGCTGATTAATTTCACAAATACTTCAAACTCTGCTTATGGTTCCATAACTGCTTATGCATGGAATTTCAATAATGGAAACACTTCAACATTAACGGATCCATCGATTCAATTTACAAACCCGGGAACGTACAATGTTTCATTGATAGCAACAACAGTTTCAGGTTGTGTTGACACATCAAAACAGGCAATTACAATTTATCCGGTTCCTGTTGCAGCAATCAATGTAACTTCTGCCTGTACGAATTCTAATATTGGTCTTGTAAATAATTCTACGATTACTTCAGGAACTATACAAAATCATTACTGGACTTTTGGCGACAATACAACATCAAATGCAATTACTCCTTCACATACTTATGCTTCAGCTGGAACATACACTGTGAATCTGGTTGTAACCTCTGACCGTGGTTGTCGTGATACTGTCTCAGTAACCACAAATTCTCATCCACTTCCTGTAGTCAGCATGACAACAGAAAGCGTATGTCTTGGAATTGATGTTGATTTCTTAAACTCTACCTCTTCTGCTTCCGGTGGAATAACAACATGGAACTGGTCATTTGGTGATGGAACAACTTCAACATCATTCCAGCCTTCACATAATTATCCTGCACCGGGAAATTACACTGTTCAACTCACAGCTACATCTAATTACGGATGTAATGCTACTTCAAGTTCTTCATTAAACATATATCCAAATCCGGTCGCTGCCTTCGCAGTATCGAATGTCTGCTTAGGCGGAGCAAATCAGCTTGTCAACCTTTCATCGGTTGATGGTGGTATCAGCTTCACAAGTACATGGACATTTGATGATGGAACGCACGATCAATCAACAAATCCTTCCCATACATTTGCCGCTGCCGGTGGTTACAATATTTCATTGGCAGTTTCCACACCCAACGGTTGTACATCTCAGGTTACCCACAACCTGAGTGTGTATAATCCTCCGGTTGCACGGTTCCTTGGAAATGATGTATGCGATGGTGTATCAACCCACTTCATAGATCAGTCGTATTCTCAGGACGGAAACATTGTTGGCTGGTTATGGAACTTCGGTGACAATGGTGCATCGATTGAAGGTAACCCTGCTCATCTTTATGGTGATCCGAATACTTACAATGTATCATTAACTGTTACTTCGATTTATGGATGTTATGATACTTACAACGATTCTGTTCAGATCTTTGCACGTCCATTTACTGCTATACATGCAACCTCTGCATGTCAGAATGCACCGGTTCAGTTCATGAACATGTCGAATAGTTCAGGTCAGGTTAATTACAACTGGGATCTTGGCAATGGATTTACTACGACGGATTCTTCATTCAGTTATACATTTGGTACAGCAGGATTCTATGATGTGACTCTTGTTGCAACTGATTCAAATAATTGTTCAACAACAGAACTTGCCCGTGTAGAAGTTTATCCTTTACCGGTACCAAATTTTGTTACAACAGAAGCTTGTCTTAATTCACCTACACAATTCACAAATCAATCTTATGTGAATTCAGGAAGTACAATTTCTGCATACATCTGGAATTTTGGTGATCAGTCAACTGCTAACCAAACTAATCCGAATCACACCTATGCTCAGGTTGGAACTTATAATATCACACTCGAAGCAGTTACAAATTACGGTTGTCGTGAGACAACAGTTGTACAGGCGCGTGTGAATCCAAATCCTGTTGCAATATTTGCTTCAAGTGGTTCAGGTTGCGGACCGATAACTTCAACTTTCACTGAAGGGTCATCTGTCAGTGAAGGAAGTGTAACGGGTTGGTTATGGACATTTGGAGATGGAGATATTTCTACGGATCGTTATCCGACTCACATCTTTACAAATCCGGGTAACTATGATGTTAACCTGACTGTCGTTTCTGATCGTGGATGTTATGCTTCTTATACCGGCTCAAATGTGATCCAGGTGTATCCATCACCTACTGCTGATTTTACTGCCAGTACTTATATAACTGATATCATGAATCCAACGATCGATTTCCAGAATCTTTCTACGAATTATTCAGCTTATCAGTGGGTATTTGGTGATGGTGCTTCAACTACAACAGTTCTTAATCCGACACATACGTTCAGTGATACAGGTTCTTATTCTGCTTTGCTGATCACAACAAATGCTTATGGTTGTCGTGATACGATCTTCAAATCAATTGAGATCCGTCCGAAATCAACATTGTTTGTTCCGAATTGTTTTACACCTAACGGTGACGGTAAAAATGAGGTCTTCAGACCATACCATACGAATATGGAACACTTACAAGTGTGGGTATTCGACAGATGGGGATTGTTACTTAAAACCTGGGATACTCTTGACGGTTCATGGGATGGTTTCTATGATGGTAAAAAGTGTCAACAGGATACATATGTATATAAAATTATTGGTGAGGGTATTGACGGACAACATTCCGAATGGGTGGGTCACGTGAGTATTGTTTACTAAAAATAGTGCGTTTGGTTTTTCATGGTGTGTTTCTGAACTCCCGGAGTGCGTCCGGGAGTTCTTCTTTATAACCATTCCCGTAAATTCTTATCTGAACTTCCAGCCCGGAGGATACACCGAACGGACATTAGGACGTGTTCTCACCAAAGATCGCAAGTAAGCGAACTTATGCGGCGTCCCGAATACTGCACGCAATTTTTTGAAGTCTTCAAAGATCATAATTTGACGGTCATCTTTCGGATGAAAGCCAAATGAATAATTATCGTAGTTGTTCATATTTGTTTTATTGATGAATCAAAAATACGATTGCGATGAAGGGAGTTCAATTATTATTGGTGGATGGGGGTTTCGGGAGGGCGAGTAAATTGGAATGTCTTCTTAAGTAAAAACAATTGATGTTACAGAAAAGATAAAAATTCCAACCAGAATAAAAGTATCGGACTTTGCTTTTTTATTTTTGACAAAACATCAAAGGGATAAAAAACTACTCTTATATTGGTAAAAAATAATTTATACTGATTTGAAGAAGATTCTGTACTTTATTGCATTCTTGACTTTTCCTGCAATGGTTTATTCCCAGTTACCGGGAGAAATTGATACTACATTTGGAACACCAATTAAAGAGAATTTTTATACAAGTGGAATAGCATATTCACTTCATAGTAAGGTATTGGTTCAACCTGATGGAAAGTTAATTCTTGGAAGTGATCTTTTTGAATTCAACAGTGGACATATAGTTTTAAATGTAACAAGATTGAATGAAAATGACACTTTTGATTCTTTAGGTTTTGACAATAATAATCCAGGTCTTGATGAAGGGTATTTTCACGATCTTGCATTACAAAGCGATGGTAAGATCCTAGTAGCAGGTCAAGATTTTGATACCTCATTATCAAATCATAACCTAATAAGATTAAATTCTGATCGCACAATCGACACGTCTTTTCATCATGCAGTGTACCAAGGACCCGTATGGACAATGGTTCCACAACAGAATGGAAAAATTCTGGTGGGTGGAAATTTTGCAACTGTGGATGGAATTATGCAGGAGAATATGGTAAGAGTGAATTTTGATGGAACGAGAGATTCTACCTTCGATATTAGAGGATTGAATTATTCCGTTAAAGTTATCACTGATGATACCATAAATGACAGGATTTTTGCCGCAGGACCATTTACCCAATGTCATGGAGAATTTTACAATGGTTTGGTTGCACTGAAATACGATGGATCTCTTGATACTTCCTGGCATAATCCCGGAATTACAAATATTGTTGATTTGTCGGTAGATGGTACCGGCAAATTATTGGTAGCAACAAAAGGTGGAATCAGACGCCTCAATATTGATGGGACAAATGACACTTCTTTTGATATTGGGACAGTAACAGGATTAGGTTATATATATGATATTGCACTGGATCAGAATGGTAAGATACTTGTTGCTGGAACTTTTTCTGAATTTAAAGGGATCAATCAGCACACCATTTGTCGATTGTTAAGCGATGGTAATATTGACACTACATTCTGGTCTAATTACAGATATCCTAATACAGGTGGACAAGGGATCTATTCCATTGCAATAGAAAGTACAGGTAATATAGTTTGTAGAGGTTCGTTTTATACCTATGAAAACTTTGAGAGGTGGGGTATTATGAGACTTGAACCTGATGGTTATCTTCATTATTCTTTTATTCCAAAATATGGTCTCAATAAAGGATGTTCGTCTTGTTATGCAAATGCTTCAGATATTGCAGTTCAACAAGATGGAAAAATACTTGTGGGTGGCGACTTTGCAGGTTATGACGGATATAGCCAGGAAGCGTTGATAAGACTTGAAACCAATGGTAGAGTTGATACTTCATTTAATACACAATTGTTTTATTCAGGAAGACCGTCGGTAAGCCAAATTGTAATTGATCAAGCAATACAGAAAATATATCTTTTGGGATCTTTTTCCGGAACAGGAAGTTTTAATCAATCTTACATTTTAAGATTGAATTTTGATGGTTCTCCTGACACAACATTTGTATTGGATTCAACAATTGTTAATAATGGATTTCACAGGATGGCTTTACAGCCTGATGGAAAGTTGATCCTTACTGGTAATTTTTTAACTTTTGGTTCTCCAACTTCTAAGTATATTTTGCGAATAGATGCAACAGGGGCGATAGATCCAACATTTAATCCAGGTGTTGGCTTTAATCCAGCATTTCTGCCGGCTATAGTTCTACAACCGGATGGTAAAATTGTCGTTGGAGGAGATTTCAGTTCTTATGATGGTCATAGCGTAAATAATATTGTAAGAATAAATACAGATGGATCTTACGATAGTACATTTGTTACAGGGACAGGTTTTAGTAACAGATTGACGAATTTGATTCTCGGGTCTAATGGAAATATAATTGCCGGAGGGTATTTTAGCTTATATAATGGAAACTCATCCAACTTAATTGCTTCTATCAGATCCAATGGAGATTTTGATTCTACCTTTATGTCAACTCTTAATTCTGGCTCGGGACATTATATTTCTGCTATGCTTCTGCAATCAGATGGAAAGATAGTAACAGGTGGATTTTTTAATGCAGGTAATTATAGTGGCTTAGCAAGATTGAACCTTGACGGTACAATTGACAGCAGCATCTTTATTCAGAGTTATCCGGGTGCAGGTGGAGGATGTTTTTCATCTGATGCAAGTGGCAGACTACTAATGGGTGGTGCGTTCAATAAATATGATGGTTACCTGATAAACTGCCTTACAAGAATTTACATGGATAATTTACCAGAAGCTAATCGTAACGCTTGATCTTTCAAAAGTAAGATCTGTCAGTGAAATTCGAATCATAGATATGAACGGTAGAATTTTGAAAAATATTAAAATGAGAAATCAGTTCCGGGAGAATTTAAATATTGATTTGAGCGAAATTCCTTCTGGATTATATATTCTAACCCGGGTCTTTGACGACAAAAGAAGAAGTGTGAGATTTAATGTTGTGAAATAATATTGCAAACTTCAAAGTTGAGTGATATTTAAACAGCGTATTATTTTCATTTGCAGAACTAAGAATATAGATTTGGTTGCTGATTTTAATAATACATTCTCCACTCGGTCGTAATTGAATAAAAAATTCACAGGTTTTTGTGTGAGTTTGAGTGTGGAGAGTGGCGAACTAACGAAGAACTTTCTTGGGTGAGACTTTGTTCTCTTTTTTTTGGATTTTTTTTAAAACAAAAACGCCACAGGGGAAGCTGTGGCGCTTGAATTGACTATTCACCTAAACAATACCTAAATTTTATTTTCATGAGGCAGGAAAAAAGTAACGGTCGTTTAAAATACCGGTTTGGAAACACGAGATCCGGTAACGGCCGTTACTTGAATTTCAATCGCGCCGGCTGAGATTTGGGGGAATGCCGACTGAGAAAACCTGCAACTATTTTTACTGGCAGTTTCAATTAAATTTACTCCTGCTGTTACTAAAGAACGATTTAATGACGCTAAACTATTGGGATTTTTAGTTCAAAAACGGGCTTTTTTGTCAACTGCCGAAAAACTCAGGTGAACGATGCCTTATCGTAGGCGAATATTTCCGCATCACCTGAAGTAGTTTAAAATTAACAAATCAACCTCAACTGATTTTCAGCTTGTTAAGGATAGTTAACAGATTTTTATTCTAAGCACTTTCTATTAGCTTCGCTTTCCATTACAACCAAAAAAATATGAGAAAATCATTACTTCTTTGCATCGCTGTCTTTATAGCCGGAACAGCTCAATCACAATTCAAATATCCTCCTACTGCCAAACAAGATCAAAAAGATACTTACTTCGGTACTGAGATCAGCGACCCTTATCGCTGGCTGGAAGATGATCGCTCTGCTGAAACGGGACAATGGGTCAAAGAACAAAATATCGTTACCGAAAATTATCTCAAAACAATTCCTTTCAGAGACAATTTAAAAAAACGACTTACACAACTTTGGAATTTTCCGAAATCTGCTTCTCCTTTTAAAGCAGGGAAAAACTATTTCGTTTATACAAATAACGGTCTGCAAAATCAATTCGTATTGAACATACTCAGAGGTTCCATCTCTGCAAAACCGGAAGTATTTCTCGACCCGAATACAATGTCATCTGATGGCACAACAAACATCGGCACAATCTCCGTTTCAAACGACGGAAAATATATGGCCTATGCATTCTCAAAAGCCGGGAGCGACTGGCAGGAAATCAACATAAAAAATACTATCGATGGCGGTATGCTGACTGATAAAGTTGAATGGGTGAAATTCTCCGGAATTGCATGGAGAGCAGGCGGATTTTTCTATTCGCGATACGACAAACCTGATGAGAAAAATGTACTCAAAGGTCAGAATGAATTTCAAAAGATCTACTTCCATATTGCAGGAACTCCTCAGAGTGTTGATCAGTTGATCTATGAAGACAAAGCTCATCCGCAAAGAAATTTCGGTGCGGGAACTACTGATGATGAAAACTGGTTGATCATCTCCGGCTCGGAAGGTACCAGTGGAAATAATGTGATCGTTAAAGATCTTGAAACACCGGATACAAAATTCGTGACTTTAGTTTCTGATTTTGAATATGACAATGCAGTTGTAGATAATGAAGGAAGTAACTTTTTCATTCTTACAAATAAAGATGCATCCCGCTATAAACTCATTTCTGTGGATGCTAAAAATCCAGCAGCTCCACCGGTTGTAATAATCCCTGAATCAAAAGATGTTCTCATCTCTGTCAGCGCCGGAAAAAATTTCCTTATTGCACAATATATGCACAATGCAACAGGCTTACTAAAAGTTTTCTCGAGAAAAGGTGAGTTCCTCTATGATATTCCACTTGCTTCAATCGGTGCAGTTGATCAGATCACTGCAAGTAAGAAAGATTCTAAAATGTTTTACTCACTTGACTCCTACACTGCCCCATCAACTATCTATCAATTTGATTTGGACTCAAAATTACAGACCGTTTTTTTCAAACCAAAAATGGACCTGAATCTTGATGAATATGAAACGAAGCAAGTATTTTATCCAAGTAAGGATGGCACTTCGATCTCTATGTTCATCTTCCACAAAAAAGGAATTGAATTGAACGGAAATAATCCGACAATGATATTTGGCTACGGCGGATTCAATATTCCTATGACGCCACAATTCAAGATCGAAAGAATGTTGTTTCTTGAAAATGGCGGCATCTATGCCATTGCAAACTTACGCGGTGGCGGAGAATATGGCGAAGAATGGCACGAAGCCGGAACAAAATTAAAGAAGCAAAATACATTCGACGATTGTATTGCTGCTGCTGAATATCTGATCAAAGAAAAATATACCAATCCTTCAAAACTTGCACTTAGCGGCAGATCAAATGGCGGATTACTTGTTGGTGCAGTCATGACTCAACGTCCCGACCTTTTCAAAGTTGCTATTCCAACAGTTGGAGTACTAGACATGCTACGCTACCACAAATTTACAATCGGCTGGGCATGGAAAAGTGATTATGGCTCCAGTGAAGACGAACCGAATTTCAAAAACCTGCTTTCTTTCTCACCACTTCATAACATCAAAGAAAGAACAAATTATCCTGCAACTCTTGTTATCACCGGCGATCATGACGACAGAGTTGTTCCGGCACATTCATTCAAATTCATTGCTACCCTTCAGGAAAAATACAAAGGCGATGATCCTGTAATGGTAAGAATTGATGTCAACTCAGGACATGCTTCTACTACTGCATTAGGCTCCAGCAAACCGGTAAGTAAACAGATCGATGAGCAGACGGATATATTTAGTTTCTTGATGTATAATCTGGGGATGACGGTGAAGTAATCCTGGGACTTTGGAGGTCAAAAAAGGAAGGTCAGAGGTCAAAGGTCAGAGGTCACGCTACTTACTTGTAAGATGCGTGACCTCTGACTTTTGACCTCTGACCTAGTTCCTCTGACCAAATAACAAAGCTCTTACTTTTGAACATCCCACTCTGAAAAGTCAAAACACTGCTGCAACAAACCGAGGCAGAATTTCCTACTTTTGTACAAAAGGAATTCATTCATGAAATTAAAAGTAGGTATCGTTTTTGGCGGATTTTTCGAGGGAAAGGGAAATTTCATTTGCAGGTGGACGAACTGTTTACGACAATTTAAATAAATCACTATTTGATGCCGTGCCGATTTTTGTGGACAGCTTTGGAAATTTTGTTCTTCTGGATTGGCAATATATTTACAAAGGTAGCATCAGAGATTTTTATCCACCTGTCGATAAACTTCCGGGATCATCGAATGAATTTCAGATCTACGCAGAAAGTTTAGGTGAATTAAAACCATATGAACAGGAAGCTTTAATTTCTTCGATCGGAAAAAAAATTCAGCTCTCTGATCTGTCAAACATAATTGATTTTGCTTTCTTATGTCTGCACGGTCCATATGGTGAAGATGGCCGCATACAAGGCTTGTTTGAATATTTGGGAATTCCTTATTCAGGTTCAGGAATTTTATCTTCTGCAATCGGTATCAATAAAGCCGTTCAGAAAAAATTAATGGTCGCATCAGGTTTTGAAAGTCCGGCATTCTTTTCTGTGATGAAAGAAGATTTCAGTTCCGATAAGATCTACACACTGTTCGACAGAGTAAAGCGCGAGATCGGTTTTCCTTGCGTCGTTAAACCGGCGAATCAAGGTTCTTCAATCGGAGTTTCTATTCTCAATAATGAATCAAAAGAAGAATTTGAAAAAGCACTACTCAATGCATTTTTTGTTAAGACTCTGAATGCTGATGAATGGAATGCCGTAAAAAATCAAACTGAATATATCCGCACGCTTACTGATATCCGTGAAGGTGTCGGAATACCACTTACAATTATTGTTGGAAGTAAAAAAGAAACAGTCCATCATCCGGAAGTATTGCTTGCGAAAATTGATGATGCTTTTAAAACAGGTGCTCAATCCATTTCACTTGAAAGTCTGGATTCTGAAAGCGAAGTTCTGATCGAAGGATTTATCGATGGCAAAGAATTTTCTGTTATCGTCATTCGTAACGAAGACTTTTCTCCCGTTGCCTTACCTCCTACTGAGATCAGAAAAGGAAAAGAACTTTTTGATTACAGAAGTAAATATTTACCCGGATTGTCGAGGAAAATTACTCCGATCAATTTGCCATATGAAAACATTCAGGAGATCAGAAAAGAATGTGAACGATTATTTTCTGCATTGAACTTTAATGTCTATGCACGGATTGATGGCTTCATTACTGCAGAGGGAAAAGTTTTTCTGAACGATCCAAATACAACTTCAGGAATGATGCCGTCATCATTCTTCTTTCATCAGGCTGCTGAGATCGGATTGAATCCATCTCAATTTCTGACGTATATCATTCGTACATCTTTGCTTGAACGAACGCATGATATGCGTGACAGGAAATCAATTGCAACGCTACTGAAAGATCTTGACAAAGCAATTCTCTCTCTGAAATCTGCTGAATCAACTAAGATCAGAGCTGCAGTTATAATGGGCGGCTATTCTTAGATGAAGTTTTCATCGCTTTACATGGTCGTCCGGGTGAAGATGGTGCTATACAAAAAGAACTTGAGAAAGTCGGACTGCCTTATAATGGTTCAGGAATTGAATCATCAAAGATCACTATCAACAAGTACGAGACAAACGAAATTCTACATCAAAACGGATTACTTGTAGCACAACATGCACTTGTAAACATTTCAGATTACAATAAAGATGCGGATCAATTCATAAAAGAAATTCTGAAAAAATTCCGTTTCCCTTTTATTGCAAAACCTGTAGATGATGGATGTTCAAGTGCTGTGAAAAAAGTTAAGAACGAAGAAGAACTTCGCTCCTTTGCAGCTCTGATCTTTCGTCAGCAGGAAGAATTGAGTGAACGCGAAGCCGCAATTCTTAATCTTAAACTGAAAGAAGAATTTCCTCAAAAGAACCAGTTTCTCATAGAAGAATTGATTGAGAAAAAAGATGCTGCACATTTCCTCGAAATAACAGGCGGAATGCTTACAACTTTAGATGAAAACGGAAATTGCGTCTATCAAATTTTCGAAGCATCGGAAGCGTTATCGGAAGGCGATGTGCTTTCACTGGAAGAGAAATTTCTTGCCGGACAAGGACAGAACATCACTCCTGCCCGGTATGCTAAAGACCCGAAAGAACGTCAGCGCATTTCTGAAATTGTAAAAGCAGAATTTAAAAAAGCAGCAGAGCTATTAAAGATAGAAGGCTATTCCCGTATCGATGCATTCGTGAGAATTTATAAGGATGGAAAAGTTGAAGTGATATTTATAGAAGTAAATTCTTTACCGGGAATGACACCGGCAACTTGTATCTTCCATCAATCGGCAATTGCCGGGTTAAAACCTTACGAATTCATAGATAAAATTCTTGAATACGGTCGTGAGAAAAAAAACAGAACAGTAGAACTCAATCAATAATATGTCAAATTTAGGAAGCTTTCTTAAAAGCAGAACTTTCGTTATCAATCTCGTAATTTTATTGGTTTTCCTGCTGATCGTATTTGGTGGAGTCTCTTCATGGATGTCGAGTTTCACTCATCATGGTGAAAGTATTTCTGTTCCTGATCTTCGTGGACAAAAGATGGAAAGAATGCCGGCATTTCTTGCAGACAAACATTTACAATTTAAAGTTATCGATTCATTATTCGATCTGGAAAAAAATCCGGGAACTGTTTTAGAACAGGACCCTGCTCCGAATAGTAAAGTTAAGGAAGGTCGTACTATTTATCTTACAGTTAACGCTCAGCATCCGCCTGACGTAAAAATGCCGAATCTTATCGATGTTTCTTATCGCCAGGCAGAAGCTATCCTGGTATCGTTCGGACTTCGCGTCGGTCAGCTTACTTATCGGCCGGATCTGGCGAAAAACGCTGTCCTCGATCAGCGCTTTAAAGGAAGCAGTATTTCTCCCGGAAAAAATATTCCGAAAGGTTCAAAAATTGACCTGACATTGGGAGATGGTTTAGGGAGCGTCGAAGTTCCCGTTCCCGATCTGACAGGTTCACCGCTCGATGAAGCATTATTCGTTCTGAAAGGATCTTCGTTGAATGTAGGCACCATTTATTACGATAAGGGCGTTCGTGACTCTACAAAGGCTATAATCTACCGACAAGAGCCGGCTGCAGGTGGAAATTCGACAATGAATCAGGGCGAAGCGATCGATATTTACCTCAGATAAAGGCAATAAATCAGTTCATTTTTCGTATTTTTGTAACTAATCAGTTCTCCCTAAGAACCAAATCATTACTATGCATAAATTGAACTTCAGGAATAGTTTATTCCAACTTTGCATTATTGCGCTTCTTCAATTAATCACTTCAGAAAATATCTCAGCACAGGAACAAATTATTCCCCTTGGAAATAATCCTGTTTTGATGAATGCTGCAAAAGAAATAAACCAACAATCCGGTTTAAGAAGAACAGCAGTCGTTGACACTATAGTTCTTCCTTTTGAAGATGATTTTTCAAGACCCGGAATGTATCCTTATGATGGACTCTGGCTTGACAGCAGTGTTTTTGTCAATACAAACTATCCTGACAATCCTTATACAATTGGCGTAGCCACATTCGATGGATTGAATCAATACGGAGTGCCGCACAATCCGGCTGCAACGCAGGACTCTATTGGCGATAACCTGACTTCAAAACCAATTGACCTGGGGGTTTTAGTTGGTGACACTAGTGTATGGATCAGTTTCTTCTATCAGGCCGGTGGTTTAGGAGATGTTCCTGAAACAGCAGATTCTATAGTTCTGCAATTCCGGGATACAGGCGGAGTCTGGAATACTGTCTGGGCAATGCCGGGCAGATCTGATACTGCTTTTCAAAGAGCTAACATCCGGATTCTTGATGCAAAATATTTTTATCGCGGGTTTCAATTTCGTTTTTACAACATAGCAACTATAAATGGCAATCGTGATCACTGGCATATTGATTATGTAATTCTAAAAAATGGAACTACTGCAAATTCTGCTATCAATGACAATGCACATGTTTATCCACATTTATCTTTGTTGAATGAATTTACATCAATGCCCTATCCGCATTATAAGTCATTGGGTGCACAAATGTCAAGTGCAATGAAAACTTCTTTAGCGGATAGTATTTACACTCTTGATTATGGAGTAACTTCAATTACACCTGAGTTAACCATCAGTCAATTTGGATCTTCAATTTTCAGCACAAATTTAGGTGGCCCAATCACAACAAATGGTTCAAACTTATATACACCTTATTCTTTCCCTTCAAATTTCACTTTCCCTGTTCAGAGTACCGATTCAGTTGATTTTCTGGTAAAATCTTTTTTCCCATTTACCGGAGCATTTTCTAACAGATTCAATGATACAAGTTATTTCACGCAGCATTTAAATAATTATTATGCCTATGATGATGGAACTGCAGAAGTTGGTTATGGTCTTACAGGAAATACAGATGTCCAGATCGCTTATAAGTTCGATGTAAAAATGCGCGATACACTTGTTGGAGCTCAGATCTATTTCAATCCTGTTGGCATTGATGTTTCAAATACATTATTTCAACTTATCGCCTGGAGTTCAGTGGATGTTGCAGGGAATTCTGATACAAGAATTCATTCAACATATGATCTTAAACCTGGTGTTAATACCAGTATCAATGGCTTTAAAACATTTATTTTCGATGCACCACTTGTTGTTGATCCGGGAACTATCTTCATCGGTATTGAACAAAACGAACCTGCAACGCAATATGGAATTGGATTAGACAGAAATACAGATTCACGAAGTAAAATGTATTATCATCTGGATGGTTTCTGGCGTCAATCGAATATTCAGGGGTCATGGATGATCAGACCGATCTTCGGAGCAAGATATCCGTTTACTGTTGGAGTAAGTGAAGCTAGCTACAGTTTTGATTTCAGTATCTATCCAAATCCTGCATCTGAAAAAATTACAATCGAACTTCCATTTAACAAAAAATCAAAAGTTCAGATCATCAATGTAGTCGGTGAAGTTATTCTGGAAGAAGAGATCACGTCTTCGAAAACAATTTCCATAGAAAATATTGCTGCCGGAATTTATTTTGCAAGAATTACAAATGACAATAATTTCAGTTCGGTTCGCAAATTTGTGATCAACTAGAGAATGATTTCGGAATTCGGATTGCAGAATTAGATAGATTCTGGAAATTACTTTCATTATTTAGGAATGCGGATTGCGGATTGCGGAATGAGCCAGATTAAAGAGATTACTTGCAGCAACGCCATACGAATGAAAAATCTCGAATTACGATAAAATAAAAAAAATGACCAACCAAGAGAAGGAGAACAGCGGGACGGATAATAACGAACTACCAGGTACAGACATTGAGAATATGGATTCAGGTATTGACAACGATGGCAGTGAACAGGACGAACTCTTTGAACACCATCGTTTCGATGTAGAGAAAGGTCACATGATGCTACGCATCGACAAATTCCTGATGAACAGGATGGCGAATGTGAGCAGAAATAAAATTCAACATGCCTGCGAAGCCGGAAATATTTTAGTCAATGGAAAAGTAGTTAAGTCAAGTTACAAAGTAAAACCACTCGATCAGATCCAGATCGTTTTGCCGGAGCCTGTACGCATCCATGAATTAATTCCTCAGGATCTTCCGATCAACATTACATACGAAGACGATGAATTTGTGATCATCAATAAAAATCCGGGAATGGTGGTGCATCCTGCTTTTGGAAATTATACAGGAACTTTGATGAATGCTTTGATGTTTCATTTTAAAAATCTTCCTGCAAGCGCCGGGAATATGGATCGTCCGGGATTAGTTCATCGTATCGATAAAAATACTTCAGGATTGATGGTCATTGCCAAAACAGAACGAGCAATGGCAACTCTTGCAAAAGAATTCTTCGAACGTACAATTGAAAGAAAATATCTTGCGCTTGTCTGGGGTGATTTCAAAGAAGAAGAAGGCACGATCATCGGTCACGTTGGCCGTAATCTGAAAGACAGAAAGATCATGGATGTGTTCCCAAGTGGTGAACATGGAAAGCATGCTGTGACGCATTACAAAGTCGTTGAACGATTCGGATATGTAACGCTGATAGAATGTAAACTTGAAACCGGTAGAACTCATCAGATCCGGGTCCATATGAAATACGCCGGACATCCGCTTTTCAATGATGAAACTTATGGTGGTGATCAGATCCTGAAAGGAACAACGTTTACAAAATACCGTCAGTTTATCGACAACTGTTTTAAACTTATGCCAAGACATGCGCTGCATGCAAAGACTTTAGGTTTTATCCATCCGAAGACAAAAGAAAATGTGTTCTTCGACTCTACTCTACCGGAAGATTTTTCATCGGTGCTGGATAAGTGGCGGCATTATGTGAAGTTTAATGAATCTGAATAAGAGTTTTTTTTAACACAGAGAAAGAAGAGGAAAAAAGGGAGAAAAAAAGATCTCTTATTTCTCCTTTTTTCCTCTTCTTTCTCTATGTTAAAATAATAATTATTATTAATCATTGAAATAATTTTCTTTAGAAAAAGCAAAATTATAATGACACCCACCCCTCCCGGAAAATGAAAGTTTATATGTAAATAATATGTTTTCTCATTTGGCGGAAAGGTCATGTATCTGTTTATTGAGGTCGTAATGGCACCTTCCAATTGAGTGAGCATTCCTGTAACAAGGGAAAAATTCTGTGCCTTTCCTTTTTCATTTGTTTCAAACTGAATTGAAAATTTTGAATCAAAAACACTCTCAGAATTTAAATTGCCACTGGCAAAATCTTTCTTTATTAAATCATTAATTTTAATTTTGACTTCGGCTCCAAATTTTTCCATTCCGGAGAATTCAATTCTCTCTTTCATGACAATTTTATCCCGGCACTTTTCTACTTTGAATTCTTCAAGTGTATTGAAATATGTCCCTGAAAAAAAAGTCTTTAAAAATGACCTGTGCGTATATGCTTTTTCCTTTGATTTGCTAACAGCTGGAAAATTGCCTTCAATAAATTTACCCTTCTCAAATTCTTCTTTACAATACGTCTGGTCTCCCATGCTGGATGTCCACTTGCCATCAGGTTTACCTTCAATTATATTACCTTCTGCAAGAACTTCATTCGTTTCAATAGAAGCTCCGGAAACATAGCCCTTGAAGTTCCCAAAACCATTGATAATTTTCTTATCACCATTCTTTTCTGCAAATTCAATTAAAAGTGTGTCAGTTTCAGTTACTCTTACTATTTTTTCCAAAGCCTCGTTGTCGTAATAATAATACCAGTCTCCAACCGGGAATCCATTTATATATCTTCCTTTTGACTTTAATTTACCATTTGGAAAGTATTGTTCGAAAAGTCCATTTTTTACACCGTGCTCATATCGCCCTTGTCCAAGCTTTTCATTTACATTTAATTTATGATCTTCGAAAAAACCATTAAAATATCCTTCAGAATCTATTCTCGTTCTCCGGATAAAATCACAGCATTTTTTTTCACTGAATTTATAATGTTCATTGAAAAACAACATTACACTATCTCCTGTGATAACTTCGAAAAATTCAAGTGAACTTTCCTGAGCAATTGAAGATCGTCCTCCAAGACACGTTATAAATAAAATTAAAACTAGAACTTTAAATTTCATTTTTTCTTGAAAAGTATAAAATAAATTTTAAAATACAATCTTTAATAGTAAAATAATAAGGTCTAATAAACTGAATTAAAATTACATCAGGAGACCATAAAATCACTTCACAGCGACCCCGTAACAAATATATTTCCATTTATCCGGACTGATACGATTCAAAACGATCTCGTCTATTCTTGAAAGAAAATTCCGCTGTGCTTCTGTTCTTCCAAATGTTGCTGATATACCGGTCATCTTCATTTCATACGATGAAAACCCTGACAACAATACATTCATTTCTTCAATCGACAAATATCGCCACGACTCACCCCAGTTTGTAAAACGCTTTCTTAATTTTCTGTGAATAGGTGATGCAATTAAATTCTCCGCAAACAATAATTTTCCGCCCGGCTTCAAAGCTTTATAGATCTCATCAATTACTTTTTTCTGAATTGCGAAATTGTCATCACGACCTATTCCTCCCAAAATTGATTTGAAAACAATAATATCAAAATGGTTTTCATAAGGGATCTGCGTAGCATCAATGTCCTGATATCTGATCCTGTCCGAAACTTTGTACTGTACATGTAATTTCTCTGCAGACTGTTTTACATTTTCAAGATCTGAACAGATCACTGTCATTCCTTTCAATGCCATCCAGAGCGAAAGTCCACCTTCTCTTCCACCTAATTCCAATCCGCTTGTCACATTCTTCCAGTCGACATGCGCTTCCCAATACCGAAGTGCTTTCGACCATGAACGAACATCCCATTGGATAATGTCTTTTAGTTTGATTTCAGACATAACTGTTAAATGTAAACTTTTAATCCTGACGTGTAACCAAAACTTTATCTATTCTATGACCATCTTTATCGATGACTTCAAGTTCATAGCCTTCAAACACTACCCTATCGCCAATTGCAGGTAAGACGGAATTTATGTGAATGATTAATCCCGCTACAGTTGTAAAACGTGAACTGAGTTCATACTCCGGTTTGATGTCAAAATATTTCATAAAGTCAATTACGGAATATTGTCCATCGACCAGCCAGCTATTTTCATTCCTCTGAACGATCTGATATTCGTCCTGATCCATCTCTGTAACATTTCCAACCAATGCATCCACTACATCATCCATTGTGATCATGCCTTGTGTAGTTCCGTATTCATCAATCACAATCCCATAGTGCATTCTTTCCTGCTTAAATCGCTCCAGGACTTTATACGCAAAAATGTTTTCATTGAGATAAAGTGGCTCTTTGACATAATCTTTTATTGAAAAATCTTTTTCTGTTTCCGGGGAAAAGAGATCTTTCAAAAGTACTATTCCTAAAATATTGTCTATGTTATTATTTTCACAGACAGGATAAGCAGAATGTTTTTCTGAATTGATCTTTGCACTTATTTCTTCCCAACTGTCATTGGTATCGAAATACACCATCTGACTTCTGTGTGTAAAAAGAGTATTTACTTTTCTATCGCCCAATTCAAAGACACGTTCAACAATACTATGTTCTATATCCTGAATTTCGCCTCCATCAGCACTCTCTTTTATGATTGATTTGATCTCTTCTTCTGAAACCTTACTTTCTGTTGTCTTTTTTATACCCATAAGTTTTAGTAACAGATCATTCGTTACAGTAAGAAGCCAAACGAATGGTGCAGTGATATAAGAAAGGATCTGCATTGGTTTAGCAAGGATCATCGCAATCGGTTCAGGAAAAGTCATACCCAGTCTTTTTGGCAACAACTCACCGAGTACAATTGAAAGATAAGTAACGAATACAACCACAGACCCTACAGCCAGATTATGTGCATACGGCTTCAATGATTCAAACTTCGTAAAAAACAAAGTAACATCATTTGTAAGATTCTCGCCACTGTAAACACCCAGCAAAATACCGATAAGTGTTATCCCGATCTGAACAGTAGAAAAAAACCCGTGTCGGATTTCTCTGAAAGCTCAAGTGCTGTTTTTGCTCCTTTACTTCCCTTCTTCTTTGCATTCTCCAGTTTAAACTTCCGGGAAGATACCAATGACATTTCTGACATTGAGAAAATCCCGTTTAGAAGCACTAAGGCAATTATAATGACTATCTCCAACTCTTAAGTAATAAATAATGAAAAATTAATTAAAGCTATTAACGACATTATAAAGCGTATCTCGCTCAATCGGTTGTCTACCTGAATCCTTAATAAGAGCGACAAGTTGTTCTGTAGTTAGTGCCGGATTCTTTTCTTCAGCTCCTGCCATTGAGTAGATCTTTGTAGTATCATCAATTGTTCCATCAAGATCATCGACTCCAAATGCTTGTGATAACTGCGCTGTACTACGACCGATCATCGGCCAGTAAGCTTTTACGTGATTGAAATTATCAAGATAAATTCTGGATACTGCATAAGTTTTCAGATCTTCAATTACAGAAACTTCAGGAGTTGACGACATTTCATTGTCACCATTTCTGAATTTCAGTGGAATGAATGTATTGAATCCGCCGGTTCTGTCCTGAAGTTGCCTTAAGCGTTCCATGTGGTCAATACGATGAGTATAATTTTCAATGTGTCCGTATAACATCGTTGCATTGGAATGCATACCAAGTTTGTGTGCAGTCTCATGGATCTTCAACCAGATGTCAGATGAACATTTATCAGCACAAATAATATTGCGGATCTCTTCGTCGAAAATCTCCGCTCCACCGCCAGGAAGTGAATCCAGTCCGGCTTCATTCATCATTTTCATTCCTTCTTCTATACTCACTTTTGCTTTGCGGAACATGTAATCCAGTTCCACAGCAGTAAAACCTTTGATGTGCAAGTCATGACGATGAATTTTTATCTGTATGAGAATGTCATTAAAATAATGCAGATCCATTTTCGGATGAACACCGCCAACAATATGCACTTCTGTTACAGGCTTACCATCGTACTCTTTTACTTTTTTCAGAATATCTTCTGCACTTAACTCCCAGCCTTCTTCTCTGTTCTTTAATGTACGTGAGTACGAACAAAACTTACAAGAGAAAACACAAATGTTTGTCGGTTCAATATGAAAATTACGATTGAAAAAAGTTTTGTTTCCATTTTTGCTTTCACGAACATGATTTGCAAGCATACCCAAAAAACCAAGTTCACCTTTTTCAAAAAGAGTAACGCCTTCATCGAAAGAGATTCGTACCCCATTAATTACATTTTCACCTATTGACTTCAGGGATTTATCAAGATTAGCATCTTCCAGAAGAGACTGTATATTCATATTTAAAATTTAGTGGTGCAAAGGTAAGGTATTCCTTCATTTTAATGATTTTCACCTCAACAAAAAGTTATCTTGCCGATGCTCATTCTGCTGAAAAAAGCGATAAAAATCCTAAAAACCTGACTTTCGGCTGACATTTCAGGCTCTATTACGTGATATTTTCATCTAATATTGTATGACACTAAATTGATGAATTTATGATCCGTATATTATTAGTAGAAGATGAAGAGCATTTACAAGAAGCTATCAAACTTAATCTTGAATTAGAAGGCTACAAAGTAGTGGCTGTAGGAAATGGAATTGATGCAGTAAAAGTATTTAAGCAGGAAAGATTCAATCTTGTTGTGCTCGATGTAATGCTACCTGAGCTCGATGGATTTGGAGTCTGTGAAGCGATCCGTTTACACAATTCTTCTGTGCCTATTCTCTTTCTTTCTGCAAAGAACACAAGTGAAGACAAGATACTCGGTTTAAAACGTGGTGCAGATGATTATATGACCAAGCCATTCAATCTGGAAGAATTCTTATTGCGTGTGCATGCTCTTGTGAAGAGAGGACTTTCTCTTGAAGAGAAAAAAGAAATGAATGATGTGTTCAGATTTGAAGGTAATGAAGTCAACTTTCTGACCTTTGAAATTTTAGGTAAAGACAAAAAACAAATCCGCTTGACAAAAAAAGAAATTGCATTACTTAAATTATTGATTGAACGGAGAAATGAAGTTGTGTCGAGAGAACAAATTCTGGAAACTGTTTGGGGATATGACATTTATCCTTCCACCCGCACCGTCGATAACTTTATATTAGCCTTTCGGAAATACTTCGAGGTTGACCCTAAGATCCCACAGTACTTCTTTTCTGTAAGGGGTGTTGGTTACAAATTTGTCTGCAAATAAGCTGAATATTGAGGTAAAAAAACCATTATCAGAAGGAAACTTCATATTTTCCTCAAGAATTGCTTTTACCATTGTCATACTAATAAATTCACCTAAACAACTATATAAACAATGATGAAAAATCTACTAGCGATCTGTCTTGGATTCCTGATTTCCATGCAGATCATTGCAAGTAATCCAACCCACCGAAATTGTGGTTCGATGGAAAATCTTGACAGATTAAAAACGGAAGATCCGGGTCTGGCTGCAAGAATGCAACAAATTGAAAGTGCGACTAACGCATATCTTGTCAATCACAAAAATCAGAATTCAACAAATGCGGTAATTACTATTCCTGTTGTATTCCATATTGTGTACAATGGAACTGCACAGAATATTTCTGATGCACAATGTATTGCTCAGTTGAACCAACTGAATTTAGATTTTGCAAGAATGAATGCTGATGCTGCGAATACACCATCAGTATGGCAGGGAATTTCTGCAAATACTAACATTCAATTCTGTCTTGCACAAAGAACTCCAACAGGAGCTGCAACAACAGGTATTGAACGTCGTTCAACTACTTTAACTTCATTCTCTACGAATGATAATGTAAAGAGAACTGCCAATGGTGGAATGGATGCCTGGCCTTCGTCAAGCTATCTGAACATCTGGTCTTGTAATATCAGTGGTGGTGTATTGGGTTATGCTCAGTTTCCCGGAGGACCGGCTGCTACAGACGGCGTAGTTCTGCTTTACTCTTCAATTGGTTCAGTTGCTCAACCGGGCACTGCTACTCCATATAACTTAGGACGTACTGCTACTCACGAGGTCGGTCACTGGTTAAACCTTTATCATATCTGGGGTGATGACGGTACTGCATGTTCAGGAACTGATAATTGTTCAGACACTCCTAATCAGGCTGATGAAAATTACGGAGCGCCTACTTTCCCATTGACAGATGCATGTGCAACTGCATCACCGGGTGTGATGTTCATGAACTACATGGATTACACGGATGACCGCGCTATGAACATGTTCACTGCAGGCCAATCAACCCGTATGAATGCTCTGTTCGCTACTGGCGGGTCACGTGTCGGACTTGTTACATCTCTTGGTTGTCAGGCACCATCTGTAACTTGTGGAACTCCAACAGGAAATACTACATCTTCTATTACAACTACAGGTGCAACATTAAGTTGGTCTGCAGTTTCAGGAGCAACAAGCTATAATGTACAATACAAATTAGCAAGTGGTTCAACATATACAAGTGTAAATACTGCTTCGACATCATATGCTTTATCAGGACTTGCAAGCGGAACGGCTTACAACTGGATGGTAAATGCAGTTTGTGCAAGCGGAACAAGTGCAAATTCAGCAGTAAATAATTTTACAACTACTGCAGTTGCTACTTGCGGAACTCCAACAGGAAATACTACTTCTTCAATTACTACAACAGGGGCTACTCTTAGCTGGACAGCAGTTTCAGGAGCAACAAGCTATAATGTTCAATACAAATTAGCGAGCTCTTCTACTTATACAAGTGTTTCAACAGCTTCTACTTCTTATGCTCTATCGGGTCTTGCAAGCGGAACAGCTTATAACTGGAGAGTGAATGCAGTTTGTCCAAGCGGTACAAGTGCAAATTCAACGGTACTAAACTTTACAACTACAGCAGTAGTTTCTTGTGGAACACCTTCGGGATTGACATCGTCAAGTATTACAACTACAGGTGTTACTCTTGGCTGGACTGCAGTAAGCGGTGCAACAAGTTATAATGTACAATATCGTTTGAGTTCATCCGGTACATGGACAACAACAACTTCAACTACAAATACAAAAAACCTTATCGGATTGACAAGTGCATCTGCATATACATTCCAGATCCAGGCAGTTTGTGCAAGTGGTTCTAGTGCTTATTCTGCAACTGCTACCTTCACTACCCTGACACCAACAACGACATGTTCAGATATTTATGAGTCGAATAACACTTCAGGAACAGCGAAAACTATTTCCACAAACACAGACATCACTGCTATGATCGGTTCATCTTCAGATAACGATTATTTCAAGTTCACGACTACATCACCGAATACTAAGATCAAGATCGTTCTTTCTAATCTTCCATTTGATTATGATGTTCGTTTGTATAATTCAAGTATGACTCAGCTAAGCATTTCACAAAATGGTGGAACAACTGCTGAAACTATCATCCGTAACACTACTACTGCTGCAACATATTATATCAGAGTGTATGGTTACAATGGTGTTTACAGTACTACTAGCTGCTATAACCTACGTGTGAATGTTGGCAGCACAAACTTCCGTACGATGGATGATCTGGCCGAAGAAACAGTTACTCCGGTATTCAATGATTTCACTGTTTATCCAAATCCTTCACATGGAGATGTAAATGTTTCATTCAATTCTCCCGAAAGTCAGAATGTTTCTGTAAGGATTTTTGACATGGTTGGAAAAACAATTCTTACCAGAGAAATCACAGTTGATGAAGGAACAAACAAATTCAACCTCGACTTAGCAGACCTCACAAAAGGAATCTACTTTGTAGAGTTAAACAGCACATCAGAACGATTAGTTAAAAAACTGATCCTGGAAAAATAAATCTGTTTAGTTTAAAATTAAAAAGCCATTCTCGGGAGAGAGTGGCTTTTTTTTTAGTTACAAGTATGATTGTAATTTAAGATGTACGGCTTTGATTTTTTTAAAACACTGAGAACACTAATTTTAACACTAAGAGCACAAGAGTGTACGGCTTAACGCTTCGGCACCACAAAATCAATCGGCAATATATACTGAACCTTCACAGGCTTGCCCGATGCTGTACCGGGTTTCCATGTTGGCATTGCATTTACTACTCTTAAGGCTTCATTATCGAGTTCTGTGCTTACGCCACTGATCACCTTGGCGTCTATGATCTCTCCGGTTTCAGATACGTTAAAACTAACGTACACTTTCCCTGAGACTTTATCGGTTTTGGCTTTTTCAGGGTAAGACAAATTCTTTTGCAAAAAGGATTGCAGACTATCACTGCCACCGGGAAATTCGGCTTGCTCCTGAACGACTGTCAGGCCGAAACCGGCTTTTACTTTTTGCTTCGGTTCAGCTTTAGTTTCCTGTGCTGAAACAAATCCGGATGTTGAAAACATCAATGCAATTGCTAGTAGTGATTTCTTCATATTGCTAAGATAAGAAATAATCTAAACTGAGTCAATTGGCGTAGGGAGGGCAAATTTGCCTGTAAACTTTAGGCGTTTTTCGAAGAGACATTCGTTAAGCCCTGTTTAACCACTCTGTCGAACATATTCTCCACAACATACATCGTTATCGGACAATATTCAATGTTCTGGATGTGGGTATCGGGAATGAACTGCTTGAAATTTTTACTCTGTGTATGCGGAAATCCACTGCAATCTTTTGGTCGGACAGGATAGATAGCACATTTGTTGTCCTTCTTTAAAAACTGACACGGTTGCTTCACATTCATGTAATCACCGGTCTTGTCTTTCTCAAGATACTTCTCGTGATACTGATGAACGCTCATACCAAGATGCTTTGAAATTCTTTTAACATCAGTTTTTGTGTATGTAGGAGTCATCGTTTTACAGCAATTGGCACACTTCAAGCAATCGATCGTATTAAATGCTTTCTCATTCAAGCCTGATGCCAGACTATCGAGTCCTCTTACACTCAACTTACCTTTATCAATATTCTTCAAAAATTTGACATACTCTTTCTTGTTCTTCTTGAACGATTTTTTCATGTATGCAATCGGATCTTTGATCTTCGGTTGCAGGTACATTGGTAAATCGTACTTTTTTTGTTTAATGATCTTATTCTTGAGAGCTGTCGTTGCCATGTATAATTTTGATGTTAATCGTGCGCAAATATAAATTTACTTTCTTATGATTTGTAATATATTATGAATTTCATTGACTTCTCGATGAAATCTATCGTGATATATTTAATTTGGAGCCTACCATTATCCCGAAGTTACCGCGTTTTCCATCATTCAGAGAAGTATAAACCTCAAATCGTAAAAGTCCGATCTTCTCTACCCCGGCGCTAAATTCCATGTAATTATTTAGCAAATCGGTTTTCAGATAATGAAAGCCTATGATCTCTTTCAACTTTATCTTTCTGATCAATGGTATCTTGTTCAGGAAAAATCCACCGAAATTCTGTTCTGCATGAATCTCCATGCCGTAATTGTTAGTGCTGAAAGTGTAATACGGAAGGTTCTTGAACTCATCGAGGTTGAAATTCGATAGCGCTGTTTTATTTCCATTGAAGTGCAGGTAATCAGCAACAAAAGTCTGATCAACATTAAACATTTTACGATAAACAGCTTTGTAAAACAAACGGCCTAACATACCTACACTTACCTGATCATCGATCTGCAGCCTAACCATATCGTACTTCACATCACCACCTGCAAAATCAAATGCTTTTTCTATAGGCAATCCGGAACGTCGGGAATTTAGTTCCTAGATTATACTTTGAATCGGGCCGACTGATATATTTTTGTCCGATCCTGATCCTTGTTTCCAGTTCTACTACAAAAGCTTCATGAACCGGAAAACCTGTTGTACCAGTTAAAACATCAGGAACATTTAAAGTATATTCCCTGCCTTCAATATCACGGACTTTATAATCAGATGTATTCGAAAGTCTTTCTCTTTGCGAATATTCAATGTTCCATTTCCAGTCGAGCCCATTCGTAATTTCACTGCGGTAAGTCAGATCAGCATATCTTCTTTCATACAACTTCATGAAATTCTTTTCTCCAAATAAAGTATAGATCGAATTGATCAAAGGAGAAATTGGTTCTGCCGGATTAAATTGCTGAACATCGGTTCCGGCATCAAGAGTAACCGAAGCATTTTTGATCTTACTGTATCTGTAGGTTATAAGTGTGTTGGCATTCCAATGTGTGTTTGAAAAACCGTAACGCAAGGTTGAATTGATTGAAAATTCTTTCGCTTCATCTTCACCATACGACTGATAAAAAGTTCCGTCAATTCTGGAATTCCATCCTTCAACAGTATTGAAACCGGTTTCCAGAAGTGGTGAAGTAATGCCATATGATCTTTTCTTAAAGGAATTGTCCCAATAATAACCTTTCAGAAGTGCTCCAGCTGTGAATTTATTATTGACACGATCGAGTGAATCCAAATATGGTTTCGATTCTTTAATTACCTGAGCACTGTCGCGACGATGATAGTCTACTGCTTCATCATTCGTAAGTGGAATCGGACGAACAGTTTCCCAATAAAGAGAATCTTTTTTATTCGAACCTGCATTTACTTTCATGATCTCACCTTTTGCAAATCCTTCGGGCTTTGCTCCATTTAAAAGATAATTATTGAAAACGCCAATAACTACTCCATCACCTTTAAATCCAACGAAACTGAAACTATAACTCAACTGGTGGTTAAAAGGAAGAATCTTGTCACCATCAATAGTCATGAATGTTTCCCGCATCCTGAATGTATCAATGAATTCCATCTGCTGATCTTTTGTAATGAAAAGATCCGCACTATTGATATACCAGTCATCATCTGCTATGTAGATTGTTCCCGTAAATACAGGATCAGATCTTCGTTTCGGAATAACAGAGATCTTGTTGATCGTCTTTCCATTTTCAATGAAAGTTCCTTCCAGCCTGTACTTGTAGGAGAAAAATGCATTGGCACTAATTGGCGAAATAATTCCTCTGGGTGTTATGCCTGAAAGATTGACAATATTATCGTACAGATTGATCAGCACGTCAGCCGATTGATTAAAGCTATAGGTCCGGGCAGATCCGCTTACTTTGCTGCTGATCATTTCCTCCTTGAAATCATTTGGTTGTTTATAAAACAAATGTGAAACCGATTCACTCAGATAAAACATCTTTGTTGTTGTATCCATGAATTCATTAGCATCAATTTTTTCACCCATAAATGATTTCGGATGATCCGTCAGTCGTTGGGTCGATTTCACATATGCATCACATGCAAATTCCTTGATCTGGTCTCTGTAAAATTTTCTTTTATTCTGGGCATTTCTGATCACTTCATAAGCAGGATCTTCGGCATCGGCTCTGATCACAACTGCTTTCAAATTAACCGTTTCCTGATTCAATTGCATATTCAGAGTGACCGTTGAATTCTGCACTACAACTTTTTCTACTTTGGCAGTATAACCGATCATTTTATAGGTCAGTTCATGAGTTCCCTGATTCAGATCCAGCCGGTATTCACCTTCAACATTTGCAGTTGTTCCAATGCTTGTTCCGGCAATGAAAACACTGACAAATGGCAATGGCTGGTTTTTTTCATCAACAACATGGCCTGTAACTACTATGCCTTTGGCATTGACAGAAATTAAAATAAATAGTAAAATGTATAATTTACGTAGCGCTGATCTCATTGTTTAGTTCTAGTATTCCGTTTGTAAATGCTTTCCATGAAAATTTCTCACTATCAACTGATGCGTTTTTAGCAAATTCATTTTCCCTGTTGTGATTGTAAAAGTCAGAAATTGCATGTGCTATTGATTGCGCATTTCTTTCTGTAACATACCCTACTCTTTTATCTGCAACGATCTCTGCCAATCCGCCAACTTTGGTAACCAGCATAGGCCGGCCAAAGTAGTAAGCGATCTGAGTAATTCCGCTTTGTGTTGCACTTTTGTATGGCTGTACGACCAGATCTGCCGCACAAAAGTAATTCTTAACTTCATCTTTACCTATAAAAGAAGTATGCAGGATAAATCTGTTCTCTGCATTCAACTCATTGATGCGATCAAGATATGGTTTGTTGTCCTCGTAAAATTCACCTGCAATGAGTAGCCTGACATTCTGCTGCTTTACTTCCGGCTCATTCATCGCTTCAATCAAAAGATCAAGTCCTTTATACGAACGTATGAATCCAAAGAAAAGAATCAGTTTATCGTTTTCCGGAATTGACAACTTCTTTCTGGCTTCACTCTTTGAAATTGCTTCACCAAAGATATTATAGACCGGATGCGGAATGAATTTCTTTTTCCTTGTTGATGTAAATTTTGTCAGATCGCTAAGAACGGATTTTGACATTGTAATAAATGCATCACAATTATTTACAAAATACTTTGTGAACATACTATCACCGGGCCGTTTTTCATGGGGAATCACATTATCAGTAATTGCAATAACATGAATGGATTTTCTTCGTAACAATTTAGCAATTGTCCCTAATGCCGGCGCCATAAACGGTAACCAATATCTAATGATTACGAGATCAGGTTTTTCATTTGCAATTTTATTTGCAGTACTAAACCATGACATAGGATTCACAGAACTTATCGTTGAAGAAATCTTCAGTTCAGGATTTGCTTCTCCAATTGCATTTTGTGTTTTACCAGGAAACAGAAATTTAGGATATTGAAAATAGAATGAATACAACGAAGCCGGAATCCCTTCTTTTTGAAAAGCAATTGCAAGCGCTTCATTGAAATCAGCGATGCCGCCACGAAGAGGATATGCCGGTCCGACTATAACTACTTTCAAATTTTCTTGCTTTAAGTCCTCAGAGATTACACTTCTTTTCGATCAGATATTTATTTCTTTCAGGCGATGAACGGGAAACCAATTCACCGATAAATCCTGCCAGAAATAATTGTGTTCCTATGATCATCGAAGTAAGAGCTATATAAAATGAAGGTCTATCCGTAATTAACCTTGCTGCATAATTATGATAAACACTGTATAATTTGCTTGCACCTAAATAAACAGAAGCAATAAATCCAATTACAAACATCAATGTTCCGAGTAATCCGAAGAGATGCATTGGCTTCTTTCCGAAACGTGAAACAAAAGTAATCGACAACAAGTCAAGGAACCCATTGATAAATCGTTCGAGACCGAATTTGGTTACACCATATTTGCGCGCTCTGTGTTCAACTACCTTCTCTCCTATTTTTGAAAATCCGGCCCATTTGGCTATGACAGGAATGTACCGATGCATTTCACCATACACTTCAATACTTTTTGCAACTTCTCTTCTGTATGATTTCAGTCCACAGTTGAAGTCATGCAAATTATTTATACCGGACATTTTTCTTGTCGCCCAGTTGAAAAATTTAGTAGGAATTGTTTTTGAAAGCGGATCATATCGTTTCTTTTTCCATCCGGAAATAAGATCATACCCATCTTTCACGATCATGTCGTAAAGCCCGGGAATTTCATCCGGACTATCCTGAAGATCGGCATCCATAGTGATCAGAACTCTTCCCTGTGAAGCGATAAAACCTTCATTCAAAGCTGCAGATTTACCATAGTTTCTGCGAAAGCGGATTGCTTTGATCGAACGATTCTGTTCTGAAAGTTTTTCGATTACCTCCCAAGACTTATCCTTACTGCCATCGTCGATCAGGATTATTTCATACGAATAATTATTCGCATTCATAACCCTTACGATCCAGTCGCAAAGTTCAGGCAACGATTCTTCTTCGTTGTAAAGTGGGATGACAACCGATATATCCACTGATTTCTTAACCTTGAGTTGAATTAAATGGAGTATCTTCTTTTTTCAGGAAGACAGCAATTAATAATGAAAACACAAATCCCAAAAACACATTTGTAATTACCGAAAAGACGAATAACCACGATGGTTGCATGAATTTTCTAGTCCAGTCGATTCCCATTTGCATTTGCTCTTCTGACAATCCTTGCTTAACCATGTTCTCTTGTGCGGCAGCGATGATCTGATCGATCATATCCGGTGCTATGTACATAAAAAACACTACTGAAAAAGCGGCACTGATCAAACCACTGTACAAGGCGATCAAGGTTCCGGTACCAAGTGCTTTGGAATAACTGATATAGCCACCAAGATCCTGATCACGGTACGATTTGATTCCCAGAATGATCACAATTGCAAGTACTGCATAACTTAAATATTGCGGCGCTTTGCTTTGAATGTCGGTTCCCATAAAATAAAACAGGAGAAAAAGCACAATACTGATAAGGCCACAAATGGCCCCATACGTAAAGGAGATTTTGTTCTGAGTACGATTGTTTTCCATTCTATATGATGTTTGTTGCAAACCTACATGAAATCCTTTAATAGACAAAAGAAACAGTCTACGGTAATAGCCTACTTTTGAACAACATAGGAAGCAGTTGTTTTACATGGTAAGCAGCATCAATAAATCATTCTTTTTTTTCCTAAAATAATCACTTTCTCTGGTATGAATTAATGATTTTCTTACTTTTGCAGCGGGTAAGTCCTATACGACCAGCTCCTGCTAACCTCCCCAGGCCGGGAACGGAGCAAGGATCTGCGGTTGAGCGGTGCGATATAGTAAGCTTACCCATTTTTTGTTTCTTTTTTTTAAGTGTACTGCGTTTGTCTCGTAATTCGAGATCCGAAAATCGATCGGTTCATTTTTCAGCAGTTTGAATCTGGCTGCCGGTTTGCCAATCCGAAATCCGCATTCCGAAATCCGAAATCAAACACTATCTTCGCAGGCAAAATTCAACTACATGAAATTCTTTATTGATACAGCCAATTTAGCACAGATCAAAGAAGCCGAAGATCTTGGGGTTCTTGATGGTGTTACTACAAATCCTTCTTTAATGGCTAAGGAAGGTATCACCGGACAAAATAATATTCTAAAGCATTATGTTGATATCTGTAACATTGTTTCAGGTGATGTGAGTGCTGAAGTTATTTCCACTGACTTCAAAGGAATGGTTGACGAAGGTGAAATGCTTGCTTCCCTTCATCCACAGATCGTCGTGAAAATTCCGATGATCAAAGATGGTGTGAAGGCATTGAAATATTTTTCCGACAAAGGAATTAAAACAAATTGCACACTGGTATTTTCTGCCGGACAAGCATTGCTTGCTGCAAAAGCAGGTGCAACATATGTTTCTCCTTTCCTTGGTCGCCTTGATGATATTAACCAGGATGGAATCGAACTGATCGAACAGATCGTTTTCATCTATCAGAACTACGATTTCGAAACACAAGTACTTGCTGCATCTATTCGCAGTCCGTTACACATCGTTCGCTGCGCAGAAGCCGGTGCTGATGTTGCAACGTGCCCGTTGAATGCAATCCTTGACCTGCTAAAACATCCTTTGACTGATTCAGGTTTGGCGAAGTTTTTGGCGGATGCTAAAGGGGTTAAATAAGGATTTCGGAATGCGGAATGCGGATTTCGGATTTCGGATTTCGGAATGGGGACCTGGCAAGTGTATTCGAATTTTTTAGTACACAATTATTAAATTTAGATATAAAATTGCCTACAACGCACCAATTCCGAAATCCGCATTCCGAAATAATACATCATTCTAAATAATAGCTTAAAATGCTCCTTAGGTTCCAAGGCAAAACGGTCAATGAAAAATACATCGACCAGATAGTGCAGACTTTAAAGTCGGGTGGAATAATTATCATTCCGACCGATACTGTCTATGCACTTGCCGGCGATATTCATAGTTCAAAAGCCATGGAAAGGATCTGTCGATTCAAGAATATCAAACCTGAGAAAGCGAACTTTTCTTTTTTGTGTTCCGGGCTAAGTAACATTTCAGAATTCACAAAGCCATTCAATACTGAGATTTTCCGGTTGATGAAAAATTCTCTTCCGGGTCCATTCACATTTATCCTGAATGCCAACAATAATGTGCCGGCAATTTTTAAATCGAATAAGAAAACTATCGGTATCAGAGTACCGGATAATATTATTTCGCAAGCTATCATTGAAGCATTAGGAAATCCGTTAATGGTAACTTCTGTACATGATGACGATCAGTTTTACGATTATGTTACCGATCCTGAAGTGATCGACGAACGGTTCGGTGCACAAGTTGATATTGTTGTTGATGGTGGAATGAGTGAATTCGAACCTTCAACAGTAATTGATTGTACGGGAAATGAACCATTGCTGATTCGTCAGGGTAAAGGTGAAATCCCAATGCAAGGGACTGAGAACAACAATAAATTTTTATAAGATCTCCACTGAAATTTTTGAATCGCTTAAATGCTGTTTGAGAAAAGTTCCATCACCATGTACAGTATAAATTTTCGATGGATTACATTGTCTGATCATTTCCAATAAACCATTCCAATCGGCATGATCACTGATTGGCAGAACCCGATCACATTCATAATATGATTGCTTCCACCCTGTGGCGAAAACTTTCAGTACATTTTTATTTCTTGAAAATCGTCTGAACTGAGATGGTGAAACGATATAAAAGCTACGCTCCTGTTCTTTGAATTCAGTCCGTCGATATGGCTTCCAGGTACCAAGATCAAATCCGAAAGATGAATAAATATCATTGAATGGAATAATCTCAGGATGTACATAAACCGGAATCTCAGGAAATTTTTCTGTTATAAGCTTACTTATTCTTTGCGCTTTACCAATGGCATAAGCACCGATCACAACATTGACATTTTCCGCTGCCAGCTCTTCAAGAACTTTTACAGGATCAGGATGTTCGTATTCTGGCGAAGCAAAAGTAGTTTCAGTGATGAGATGATCGCATTTAATATATTCAAACGATTCACAACTCGTATCTGCCTGTGTCTTGAAATCTCCGGTATATAAATAACGTTCACCGGCATATTCCATCAGGATCTGCGCACTTCCTAGCATGTGTCCTGCAGGATAAAATGTTATGCTGACATCATTAAGAAAAAATGGTTTGCCATATTCTACAACATTAAACTGAGTAAATAATCTCAAACCATGCCGATGATCCATGGCTTCGTAGTTAGCTACGAAGCCAACTTTGAACATTGAACTTTGAACATTGAACTATTTAGACATTATCTCCCCATGTATCTTGAGCACCTGCGGTACCACCATCTGCACTTCATCATTATAAATCACAAAATCCGATCGCTTGATCAGTTCTTCGTCGCTTAGTTGAGATGTAATTATCTTCTCGATCTCTGCTTTTGATTTTTTATCGCGTTGACGGATGCGTTCTATGCGGAGTTCGAGTGGTGAAATTACTGCTATTACCAGATCGCATTGCTTGTTTGCTCCGCTTTCAAATAAGATCGCTGCTTCTTTCAGGACATATGGATAACTTTTATGACTCTCGACCCAGTTTTCAAAATCTCGTTTTACGAGTGGATGAACCAGTTTATTTAATATTTCTAGTTTTTCTTCATCGTTAAAAACGATCTCTGCAAGTTTCTTGCGATTTATATTTCCATTTTTGTCAATTGCATCTTCAGAGACTAATTCCCTTACACTTTGTTTTAATTCTGGATACTTGTTGTACAAAAGTTTAGCCGCAGAATCTGCTTCGTAGACAGGAATCTTCAGTTGTTCAAATATCTTGCACACAACCGATTTTCCGCTGCCAATACCTCCGGTGATCCCGATAATTTTCATTGCTTGCGGAGTATATAATCGACACGTTCAGGATCTGCAGTTGCAGTCCTTACAAAAGATGGCCGGGTAATAAGTTGAATGGAGATCTTATCGGGATGTGTATTCTCAAGATTTGTTGCATCAACAATTGCATCAAACATTGCCGGAGAAACCTTATTGAAATCACTTAACGATGTTACATATCTGACTTTTACTTTTTCAGGAAAGGTCTTCAGTGTAAATCCACGGGAAACATTGACCGGATTAATTGGAATCTCAACAGTTCCTTCTGTAAATTTTTCTACAGGAACAATAATTGTCACTTCTGAAATATCATATGTCAGGAGTTTATTTTTGACCAGGTTAACTTTACGTTTTAAAGTCGATCTTAATTCACCTGTCTCAACAAGTTCAGTCTTTATGAATTTCAGTTTAGATAAAACTGCCGGCGGACCTGATACTTCTACAAAGGCCGGTGAAGCAAACGGAGTTCCACTCGTATCAAATTGTCTTGCAAAACTTGCTTTCAGATCGATGAAGACCGGTACTGATTGCGTAACCCTATCCCTGAAATTAAAGATGATAGAATCAGGTTCAAAACCGGAAACAGTTACATCTTTTCCGAGTTGCTGATTGAAGTCCGGCAAAAAAGCTTTTGTTGCCAACGACATGAATCCGGAAGAAACCGAAGTAGATTTCATCTTTGAAGCCACATCGATTTCAATTGGATCCTGCTTTTTATCGAAGCCAAATGCAATGATTCTGAAACCACTTGTTCTGACAACCACAGAGATCTCCTTCGGAAGATCATTGATCACCACTTTTTTCCCGGGAATGTTTACATACGTTACCGGAATGCTGATCCGCGTATTGTAATCATTGGAAAGCGCAATCAGACACCAGAATAATGATGCAATACCAAAGCATACGAGCACAACTGAAAATCTTCTGTTCAGCATGAGCCTTTTCTTCGGCTGATTGGTTAAAAGGTTTTGATTTACGTCTTTCACGATAAAAACTCCACCTTCAATATTACGAAATAATTATGACTTGGCAGGTGTAGTTACAGCCGGATTAAGTGTGCGTGTGGCATCGGCAGAAATTGCAGATTTCTCCAGACGTACTTTCACATTGGTATCAATTTCAACCATGAAAGTTGTTTCATTCACCTCCAGAATCCGACCATGAATTCCACCGATGGTAACGATCTTCGCACCTTTCTGGATGGATTCACGAAATTCTTTTTCCTGCTTTTGTTTTTTCATCTGTGGGCGGATCATGAAAAAGTAGAATACTACTATGATGGCAACTAAAAAAACCAGTTGCATTGCACCACCACCTTGTTGTGATTGTAATAAAATTGAATTTAATGTATTCATGTGTCTGGGAGAGATTGATTTTTATATTTATTGTTTAACAACATTTCCTTTTATTGTAAGGACATGTGTATTTGGAATTGTATTGGCTATTAACGTTACTGTTTTTGTCTGCAACCCTTCTCTGCCTTCGCTGTTGAATGTTACATTGATGATTCCTGATTCACCCGGCTTAACAGGATCTTTTGGAAACTCAGGCACTGTACATCCACAACTTCCGTTGGCTGAACGGATCACAAGATCACCTTTACCAGTGTTCTTAAATTTAAAAGCAAATGATACACTTTCGCCCTGAATGATCTCACCAAAATCATGTTCTTCCGATACAAACTCATATACCGGAACATTGTCTTTTGGATCTACACTTTTGATGCAGTTGCAGGATTATTTATAACATCCGTATTGATTGCATTTTCCGGAACTTCGGAACTGTTTTTTGACGAGCAAGATGCGAGAATCAGTACACATAATACTACTGCATATTGCCTGAACATTGTTTTCATCATTTATAAATTTTGTTTTTATGTTATTAACCTAATAATCCCCGACCGGTTTTATTGATCTTACCTTGCTCCTTGTAATCGATTGCAAGTTTATCCAAAACACCGTTTACAAATTGCTTGCTCTTAGGGGTACTGAAATCTTTTGAAATATCTATGAATTCATTGATCGTAACTTTTACCGGAATATTCGGGAATGTTACCAGTTCTGTTAAGGCCATTTTAAGAATCAGAATATCCATCAATGCAATTCTGTCCACTTCCCAGTTCTTTGTACGTTCGCTGATCGCTTCTTCAAACTCTTTATTGTTCAGGATCGTCTGATTGAAAAGTTTTCTTGCGAATTCCTTATCGTCTTCTTCATCTTTATATAAAGGCAACAATTCAAATTTATCTGTGTCGTAAAAATTCTTCATCGTACGACCGATTATGTGCATGATAAAATCGAAATCTTCATTCCAGAAAATATTCTCTTCTTCAATGTGATGCTGAATTGCTTCAGACTTTTCAATGAACTTTTTGAAAACTGTTGTCAGGAAATCTCTTTCCGATGCGTCATCATTTTCAAGAAAACTTCTATACTCATCCGATTTCTTTATTTCCAGAAAGATCTTTCTGATCAGATCCTGTTCTTTCTGCCAGCTCATCTTAGTACGATTCAGCTGACGGATAAATTCCGGATCTTTCTCCATTTCAAGAATGAAACGCAGATTGAACATTCTGTGCTTTGCAGCAAGTTCGGTCTTATTGGGAAAAAATTTTGTATGCAGATCATCAGCGTCGTTCTGATCTGAATCTGCCAGTTCTTTTACAAAAAGCAATAGGTAGATATATAATTCGTAAACCTTATCTACACTCCTTATCATTTCGCGCTCCGCAATAGCAAGATCATTCTTCTCCGCCTGAAAAAAAGCGTAAAGGGCTTGGAGGACTTTTATTCGGAGTTGGCGGCGGCTGAGCATTTTGTTGGCAGGTACTTTGTTGAAATTGTAAGTGGTAAATAGTGATTGGTAATTAGCACTACTTACTATACTGAAAGTGGATAATTCTATTTAGAAATGAAACAAGAGTGAATTGTTGTAAATAATTGCAGTAGTAACTAGTGCTATTCACCACTTACTACTCACCACTTACTGCCGGGAACCGGCAATGCGTTCTTCTGCAATTTTCTTCGCTGCTTCGATCGTAGAAATTTTTTCCGTCGTTGCTTTTCTGAAAACTTCTAACGTCGTTTCATAAATAGCTTCTGTATGCTGAATAGCAACTTTTCTATCGTAGCCGTGCAATTCAGAATAAACATTTATTAAACCACCGGCATTGATTAAGAAATCGGGAGCATAAAGAATCCCTTTGCTTTCAAGCATTGGTCCGTGAACAAATTCATCAGCAAGCTGATTGTTTGCAGCTCCTGATACAACACCACATTTCAATCGGGCGATATTCTCTGTATTCAATGTTGCACCTAAAGCGCATGGAGCGTAAATGTCCATATCAACATCATAAATTCCGTCTAAAGAAACTACTTCTGCATTGTATTTAGCAGAGATCGTTTTAAGTGTATCCTGATTGATGTCCGTTATAAATACTTTTGCTCCTTCTTCAGAAACAAGTCGTACCAGATTTTCTCCAACATGTCCGATTCCCTGAATGGCAATTTTCTTTCCACTTAATGAATCAGTTCCCCACTTCTGTTTCGCAGAAGCTTTCATTCCCATAAAAACACCATAAGCAGTAACCGGAGAAGGATCTCCACCACCACCCATTGTTTCAGGTAAACCTGTAACGTGTTTAGTAGATTTAGAAACATTTACCATGTCGCCTGTTGATGTTCCAACATCTTCAGCCGTAATATATTTTCCATTCAACGACTCAATGAATTGTCCGAATTTAATGAACATCTCAGGAGTCTTATCAGTTTTTGAATCACCAATGATCACTGCCTTTCCACCGCCCAATTTCAATCCTGAAATAGCTGCTTTATAAGTCATACCGCGCGATAAACGAAGTACATCATTCAATGCTTCTGCTTCTGTTTTATAATTCCACATTCTCGTCCCGCCTAATGCCGGACCTAAAGTTGTATTATGAATTGCAATTATTGCCTTTAAACCGGTACCTTTATCGTGACAAAAAACGATCTGTTCGTGGTCTGAAAAAGAAGGGTTGCCAAATACAAAGCCGGTTGCATTTGCGACCTCTTTCACATCTTTTACTTCAATCATAGGATAGCTTTATTAATTTTGTTGCGCATTTAAGCGGCAAAGGTAGGGTTATTTTCGAGGCAGCAAAAAGACCCGTTGTATATTGATTATGAAAGCATTAAAACACTTAAACAAGTACTTTTTAAAATATAAAAGGCATCTCATTCTGGGACTGTTCTTTGTCATCGGACAAACTGTCCTGGCCATCTATTCCGTCCAGATCCTGGGCCATTCGCTGGATTCCGTCATCACCATGATGAAAGACCTCGAATCCGGGGTTGCAAATTATGGACAAAGCGAGATCAGAAAGAAAGTTTTTACTTTTCTAGTTTTGATCATTTCCGTAGCACTTGCAAGAGGTCTTGTCATGTTCATGATGCGACAAACGATCATCGTTATGTCGAGGTTAGTTGAATACGATTTGAAAAATGAGATCTACAATCAATACCAACGACTCTCTTTAGCATTCTACAGAAGAAATAATACCGGTGACCTTATGAACCGCATCAGCGAAGACGTTGGTCGTGTGAGAATGTATGTCGGTCCGGCGATAATGTATACAAGTACGCTTGCAGGATTATTAGTCGGAGTTACATTCATCATGTTTACCATTAATACAAAGATGGCATTCTATGTATTGGCTCCTCTACCCTTACTCTCAATTTCTATTTACTACGTAAGTGACCTGATGAATAAAAAAAGCGAAGAAGTGCAACGGCAGCAAAGTCGGTTAAGCACATTCGTTCAGGAAACGTTTTCAGGCATTCGCATTCTAAAATCTTTTGTCAAAGAAAATTCTGTCTCCGATGAATTCTCAAAAGAAAGCGAATTGTATCTGAAGAAAAACATGAGTCTGGTGAAAGTAAATGCATTCTTTTTTCCATTGATGTTGTTGCTTGTCGGTATCAGTACATTGCTTGTTGTTTATATCGGCGGACAGGAAGTCATTGCCGGAAGAGCAACTTTTGGGAACATTGCGCAATTTATCATATATGTAAACATGCTGACATGGCCGGTTGCAATGCTCGGTTGGGTTACCTCCATCATTCAGCGAGCTGCAGCATCTCAGGAACGCATCAATGAATTTTTACATCTGGAACCCGAGATCATATCAGGCAATAATGAACCGATAGAAATTTCAGGCAAGATCGAATTCCGGAATGTAAGTTTTGTTTATCCTGATTCCGGAATCAAAGCTTTAGAAGATGTATCCTTCACCGTTACTCCGGGAAAATCACTTGCCATTTTAGGAAAGACAGGCAGCGGTAAATCTACAATTGCTAACTTGTTGCTACGAATGTATGATACAACAAGTGGAAACATTCTGGTCGACGACACCGACATCAAAAACGTTTCTCTTACCTCACTCCGCAAGCAAACAGGATATGTCCCGCAGGATGTATTTCTGTTCAGCGATTCAATTGGCAACAACATTGCCTTCGGCTTAACCGATCAGGTTGACTCAAAAGCAAAAACAGAGCTCATCTATACAGCAGCTAAACAAGCCGTGATCTACGACAACATAGACGAATTCCCGAAAAAATTTGAAACAATGATCGGCGAAAGAGGTATCACTTTATCCGGCGGACAAAAACAAAGACTTTCCATTGCCCGTGCAATCATCAAGCAACCGAAGATCCTTATCTTCGATGATTCATTGAGTGCTGTCGATACAGGAACAGAAAGAAAGATCTTAGACAATCTCGAATTGATCATGAAAGGTAAAACGTCTTTGATCATTTCGCATCGCATATCTAGTGTGAAGCATGCGGATGAGATTATTTTTTTGGATGGGGGGAGAATAATTGAACGAGGGAATCACAACTCTCTTATGGAAAAGGGTGGTGAGTATGCTGAGTTGTTTGATAAGCAGATGTTGGAAGAGGAAGAGGTTTAGTTTTTTATCTGATAAAGAAGAAAAAGAAATCAAGTACGCTTAAAAAATAAAACACTAAGATCACTGAGTTTTTAGCACAAGAACACAAGTGATACATTTTTCATTAGTGCTCTTGTGACAAATTTTAGTGAACTTAGTGTTTTATATTTTTCAATCATATGAAATCACTAAATTGTCAAAAGAACTCGGTTGCTTCTATTGCTGAAAATCACAAATATTAAAGTTTGCAAAAGAAAATACAACACTGAATAAGCATAGCGTGCCACTCTCCTATTATCTAAAACGGCGTATCCTCATTCATATCATTCATCCTCGACCCTACTATCATCCTGTTATTCGGGAATGTAGTTACGCTGCCAGATGGTGCGTCAAGGTCTGCTTCGCTGGCGTCAAGGTCAGTGAATTTTGCAAGGTGGTTGATGAACTTTAAACGCACTGTATCCAAGGCACCATTTCTGTGCTTGGCAATGATGATCTCTGCTGTGCCTTTTGTCGGATTGTTATCTTCATCGAATTCGATTCCGTAGTATTCGGGACGGTAGATGAATGTAACCATATCTGCATCCTGCTCGATCGCTCCTGATTCACGTAAGTCACTTAGCTGCGGACGTTTTGAACCACCGCGCGATTCTACTGCACGACTTAACTGCGATAATGCAATCACAGGAACATTCAATTCTTTTGCCAATGCTTTCAGTGAACGCGAGATCGTACTGATCTCCTGCTCACGATTACCACTTTTCGCATCAACATCTGAACGCATCAACTGTAAATAATCGACAACGATCATTTCTATGTTGTACATCGCTTTCAGACGACGAGAAACCAGTTTCTGCCACTCTGTATTGTCAAGTGTTCCTTTACGAAGTTTGTCGGATGGAATTCCTGTCTCTGAAGAGATCATACGTTGTACCAATTGTACAGACGACATCTCCAATGAGAACACTGCAATCGGTCTGTTAAAACCTATAGCAGCATTTCTTGCAAGCGATAATACGAAGGCAGTCTTACCCATACCCGGACGAGCCGCAATGATGATAAGATCTGATTTCTGCCAGCCGGATGTGATCCGATCAAGATCGGTGAATCCGCTTTGTACTCCTGTTACACCGGTACCATGTAAACGTGCAGCCTCAATTTGCTTATACGCTTCACTGACCATCGTACTCATCTCCTGATAATTTCTGCGGATATTTCCCTGAGCAACTTCGAAGAGATTTTTTTCTGCTTTATCTAAAAGCATGAATACATCGGACGTATCTTCATACGCATCTTTGATCGTTTCAGCAGAAATACGGATCAACTCGCGTTGAATGTGTTTCTGTAAAATGATCCTGGAGTGATATTCAATGTTTGCAGCGGAAGCAACACGATTTGTCAATTGTGTGATCGCATACGGACCACCAACAATATCCAACTCGCCGCTTTTCTTTAATTCATTTGTAACCGTTAAAATATCTATAGGCTCTGATCGCTCAAACAATCTTCTGATAGCCTGAAAAATGAGACGATGTGAATCTTTATAAAACGAATCAGGGTGAAGAATGTCGATCACTTTCGTAAGCGCATCTTTCTCCAGCATCAAAGCACCCAGACAAGCTTCCTCAAGGTCTAATGCTTGCGGGGGAAGTTTGCCGAATTGCTGAGCCTGAAAAGTATTCATTGCAGTCTTGCTGCTTGGAACACGTTTTTTGGCAAGTGATTCGTTATAATTTGGTTGACCTTGATCTGACATTTTTGAATTTACTGAACCGTAGAACTTATACGTTTTTGGGTGATAAAAATTTTGGTAAAAGGGATGCGAAGCTAGTTAAAACCGACGTCTGAAGTCTGCTTTGTTAATAACTTTAGTATCTTTGAAAAAAGGTATTTAAATGTACAAAATTAGAGGAAAGAACCACTCTTTTTTTTTGAATGTATTGAAAATCTTGCGAATAGATTTTTGCACTTTTTTACTATTTCTGTCAGTCTTGATTTCCTGCAAAAAAGAGCAATCTGCAATACCCGTAGTTTCCGGTGGAATTACAAATCCCCAGAACGGTTTTATTTGCAATTTCGGCGATACTATTTCTGTGGCAGGAAATTTATCGAGCGACTACCCTATTCAATCTGCTTTCATTTCTCTTTGTGATGAAAATTTCAATACTATCGTTTCCGGAAAAATGATCGGTGAAAATCTGGGAACAAATTATCAGTTTACTACCCAATTCATTCTCGAAAATCCTGATGCTTCTTCCGGAAATTACCGACTAAAAATTTCTATCCGTTCGGAAGACCAGACATTCAATTTAGATAATACAATTCAGATTCAGGTAAATTCTGTTCCACGAACTACCCTGAAAACATTTTGTGTGACAGGAAATAATTCCAATTTCACTTTGTATGAATTGAGTGGAACATCTCCGGTGATCATAAATAGTTACAACTCTACATTTTTAAATTTACATGTAGAGAGTCGTTACAAAAAGATCTTTTTGTGCAGTAAAGAAAAAGTTATCGGTATGCATGCTGAAACTTTTGCGGAGCAATTTCAACTTTCTCCGGTTTCACTAAATTCTGATTCATTTATTACATCAGAATTGTACTCGCATAATCTTATTGTAGGGAAAAATGACGGAAATATAATTCAGTACAATCCCGCAGGACAACGGCAATCCGAAACGGGCGAAAACTTATACTTCCGGACATTGCTGACAACAACTTCACCCGGATATTTGTATGCTTCAATTCTAAAAAATAACGACCGGAAAATTTCCGTCTTTTTCTTTCCCGGTGGTGGAGCCCGACAAGAACTTCTGGTTGACTTTGAAATCGTCAACTTTCATCCGATTTCGGCAAATGAAATTCTGGTCGTTGGAAACAGAAATGGTCATATGCTGATCTGCAAATATTTCCTTAACACCAATGCAATCCAGGTCCTGACTGATGTCCCAACTACATTTTGCAATTCGACATTATCATATAATGGTATCATTCTCCTTTTGACCAATTCAGGTCTGATCAAATATGAGTACCCGGCCAATTCATTACAAACAAGAAACGCAGGCATTTTCAGTGGCGCTAATTATGATGAAGTAAATGATATATTATACTGTTTTTCAGGGAGTAATATCAAACAACTAAATGGAACTTCATATACCGATCTGGGGGATATTTCGTTACCAGATAGCGTTATGGGAATTGGGGTTTTATATTCGAAATAAAATTTAACACAGAGAAAAAGGAGGAAAAAAGGGAGAAAAAAGAGATCTCTTATTCCTCCCTTTTTTTCTCCTTTTTCTCCGTGTTAAAAAAACCAGAAAATCAGAAATCCTGAATTCCAAGTCAGATTTAACTATATTGCAACCCTAAATCAACAAAATAAAGAATGAATTTTCTTGACTTCGAAAAACCGATTGCAGACTTATTGGAGCAGATTGAAAAGCAGAAAACGATCGGAGAAAAAAGTAAAGTTGATGTGAGTGTGGCCGTTCGTCAGTTGGAATTAAAACTTGCTGAAACTCGGAAAAACCTCTACTCAGACTTAACTCCTTGGCAAAGGGTTCAGCTTTCACGTCATCCTGATCGTCCCTATACTCTATCTTATATTGATGCCATCACTGATAAAAACTTTGTCGAGCTCTTTGGAGATCGCACTGTAAAAGATGATAAGGCAATTGTCGGCGGACTCGGTTCTGTTGACGGGCAAACGATCATGTTTATCGGACAGCAGAAAGGAACGACAACAAAGCAGCGCCAATACAGAAATTTTGGAATGGCTAACCCTGAAGGTTATCGCAAGGCACTTCGCTTGATGAAAATGGCAGAGAAGTTTAACAAACCTGTCGTTACATTGATCGATACTCCGGGAGCGTTTCCAGGTCTTGAAGCTGAAGAGCGCGGACAAGGTGAAGCGATTGCAAGGAACTTGTTTGAAATGGCAAAACTGAAAGTTCCTATCATCTGCATTATCATTGGTGAAGGTGCATCCGGTGGAGCTTTAGGAATTGGAATCGGTGACAAAGTTTTGATGCTTGAAAATACCTGGTATTCTGTGATCTCTCCTGAATCGTGTTCTTCAATTTTATGGAGAAGCTGGGACTATAAAGAAAAAGCTGCAGAAGTTTTGAAACTTACAGCAGACGATATGCTCAAGCAAAAGCTGATCGATGGAATTATCAAAGAACCAATCGGTGGCGCTCACACTCAACCTGAGCAAATGTTCAAGATCGTCAAGAATGAGATCCTGAAACATCTCAAAGAATTAAGAAAAGATACTCCAACCGAATTAGTCAATAAACGAATTGACAAATTCAGTTCAATGGGTGTTGTCAACGAATAATTTTTTTCCTTTAAAATACTACAACTGTGTCTGAAGAATCACACATGAATGAGGCCATTCGCCTTTCATTCGAAACCATGCGCAACAATACCGGCGGTCCCTTTGGAGCTGTCGTTGTAAAAGATGGCAAAGTCATCGCCCGTGGCTACAATAAAGTAATTTCATCAAACGACCCGACAGCACATGCTGAAGTAGTTGCTATACGTGAAGCATGTAAAGCATTGAATACGTTTCAACTTGATGGCTGCGAGATCTACACCAGTTGCGAACCTTGTCCTATGTGTATGAGTGCGATCTACTGGGCACGTCCTTCAAAAGTATATTATGCAAATTCTAAAACAGATGCAGCAAACATCGGCTTTGACGATAATTTTATCTATGAAGAACTGGCATTGCCGTATGAGAAAAGAAAAATTCCACTCATTCGAATGATGGACAAAGAAGCGCTTGAAGCTTTTAAAGAATGGACGAGCAAGAACGATAAAACTCTCTACTGATTTTTACAAATTGAAATTCTCTGCACTGTGATTTCTTTTCCAAATTGTAAGATCAACATCGGTTTGCACATCACTGAAAAGCGTGCAGATGGATTTCACAATCTGGAGTCAATCATGACGCCTGTTTTCTGGAATGATATTCTTGAAATTGTAAAAAGTGAAGATGCAAATTCTGAAGTCGAATTCAAATCAACAGGCATCAGGATCTTTGGAAATAAAGAAAACAATTTGTGTTCCAAAGCTTACCAGCTTTTAGCAAAAGATTTTTCGTTGCCACCTGTCAAAATACATTTGCATAAGATCATTCCTATCGGTGCCGGACTGGGCGGTGGTTCATCTGATGCAGCATTTACTCTATCAATCCTTAATTCTCTTTTCAAATTAAATATCAGTGATGAGCAGTTGGAAAATTACGCTTCTCAGCTGGGAAGTGATTGCCCATTCTTTCTGCGAAACAAAACACTTTTTGCCTATGAAAAAGGTGACAAATTTGAAAATGTAAAAACATCCGGCAAAGAATACACTGTTGTTCTGATCAAACCAAAGGTTCATGTCAATACAACTGAAGCCTATTCGTGGATTAAGCCTGTCAAAAGAAAATCTTCGTTGAAAGATCTTATCCACCAACCCATCGAAACCTGGAAAGAAACAATTTTCAACGATTTCGAAAATCCTGTCTTCGAAAAATATCCCGCAATAAAAAACATCAAAGCCCGTCTCTACAAACTCGGAGCTCTTTATGCAAGTATGAGCGGCAGCGGCTCAACCGTATTCGGAATCTTCAACGACGAGAAACATCTGGATACTTATTTCAGGTCGTGTACGATATATCAGGGGAAAATTACAATCTAATTCTGCGGTTTTTCTGCGTATTCTGCGCAATTCTGTTGGAAATGTTAAACTGATTTTTCCTCCCGCAGAATTGCGCAGAATACGCAGAAAAACCGCAGAGTTTTAATTTTCCTCCCCTTGATTAAACACCGAACTAAACAGATCCTTAAACCTCAACCCTGAAGTCAAACTGTTTTTACTCAGTAATGAAAACTCAGACAAACCATGCAGAAGAAATTCCATTAGCATCAATTTATCCTGCGGATTCGATTTTGGGAAATATTTTTTTACAAGATCGGCAAGTCCGGGGACATCATTCAACGCTTTTGTATAATCTTTTTCTGAAGCGTCATTAAGAATATCAATTTCATTTCCATTACTGAACCATTCTATGATCTCCAGATATGGATTCGCTTCTTTTTTACGTTTCAGTTTTTCGGGATCAGGGAAATAATTCTTGAACTGAAAACGAATCGATTTACTGATAAGATTCTGCGCAACGATCATCGCTCCCTCCTGCTCACCTTCGTATACCAATTCAATCTTTCCAGTGATCGAAGGAATAATTCCCCAGAAATCTGAAATACGGATATGAGTTTTCGATTCACCATTGATGATCATACGTCTTTCTGCTGCAGAAAAAATTGTTTCGTATGCTGATATAGTTAAACGCGCAGATACTCCACTCTTCGGATCAACGAACTCATTACTCCGTGCTTCAAAGGCAATCTGCTCCAGTAAATTTTCAATCAACTCATGTCCGGTCACATTTTTCTTCTGCGAATCACTCAATTGTGCTTCCTGCAATGTGATTTCCTTCGAAGTAACAATATCTTTCGGATAATGTGTCAGGATCTGACTTTCAATTCTGTCTTTCAATGGTGTTACGATCGAACCACGATTTGTATAGTCTTCCGGATTTGCCGTGAATACAAACTGAATATCCAACGGCAATCTTAATTTAAAACCACGAATCTGGATATCGCCTTCTTGTAAAATATTAAAGAGCGATACCTGAATTCTTGCTTGCAGATCCGGTAATTCGTTAATTACAAATATTCCTCTGTGCGCTCTTGGAATCAAGCCAAAATGAATCACGCGTTCATCAGAATAAGGCAACTTCATTGCTGCAGCTTTGATCGGATCAACATCACCAATCAGATCGGCAACAGAAACATCAGGCGTTGCAAGCTTTTCAGTATAACGATCACTTCTGTGCATCCATTCAATCTCTGTATCGTCGCCATGCTTTTCGAGTATATCAATCGCTTGTCTTGATAATGGATTCATCGGGTCATCATTCAACTCTGTTCCTTTGATATAAGGAATATATTCATCCAGCAAATTTGTCATCAGTCTGGCAATTCTTGTTTTCGCCTGTCCACGAAGTCCAAGCAACAAAATATTGTGTCTGGAAAGAATCGCTCTTTCAATATCAGGAATTACTGTTTCATCAAATGCTTTAATCGAATCAAAGATCTTCTCCTTCTTCGCTAATTTCACGATCAGATTGGCACGCAACTCTTCTTTGATCGGCTTACTTACATAACCTGAAGCCTTCAACTGACCAAGTGTTTTTATTTTCAAATATTTTTCCATGTCTTATTGATAACTATTTAACTCAAACTCTTTTTCTTCTGTTCTTTTCGAAATCTTCCAAAACAAATTCTCCTAATCCTTTCAAGGATGAATAAAATGCTTTGCCGCCATTCGCTTCACTGAATTCTCTGATAAATGCCCGCAGATATTCATCTTCTGCAACCATAAATGTTGTAATAGGAATTTTTAATTTCCTGCAAGCTGAAGCCAGATTCAGACATTTGTTCACGATCTTTCTGTCAAGCCCGAAACTATTTTTATAAAGATTCGCACCTTCTTTCATTGCAGACGGTTTTCCATCTGTGATCATGAAGATCTGCTTATTGGGATTCTTTCTTCTTCTTAAAATATTCATTCCTAATTCCAAGTCCGGCAACTGTGTTCGTATGATATGGTCCAACCTGAAGATAAGGCAAATCCTTCACTTCTATCTGCCAGGCTTCATCACCAAATACAATCACATCCAGAGTGTCTTTCGGATATCTGGTACGAATTAATTCAGCCAAAGCCATTGCTACTTTTTTTGCAGGAGTGATTCTGTCTTCACCATACAAGATCATCGAATGTGAAATGTCAATCATTAATACAGTCGATGTCTGAGTCTTGAATTCTTTTTCATTCACTTCCAGATCACCTTCCATAATATGAAAATCAGAAACACCATGATTGATCTGTGCGTTACGAATTGAATCGGTCATTGAGATCTGATCAGCAGTATCACCAAAGCGATACTCACGATGATCACTGGTCATCTCATCGCCATTCCCCATAAATTTCGTCCTGTGATTTCCCGGTCCGGCTTTCTTCAATTTCCCAAACACTTCTTCCAAAGCATTTTTACGAATAGTCTGTTCTGTTTTCGGTGTGATGATATAATTTCCCTCACCACCTTCTTCCTTTATATATCCTTTACTTTTAAGGTCATTGATGAAGTCAGCCATTGTGTAATTGTCATCAGTCAGTTTATGCTCTCTGTCAATTTCATTCAACCAATTCAATGCTTCATAAACATCGCCACTGGTATAATTCAACAATTGCATAAACAATCCAAACAATCTTTCGAATGGATCCTGATTTTCGTCGCCCGGTAAAAATTTACTGAATCTGTGTCCTAACATAGTTTCTTTCCTCACATCAAAGGTAGATAAATGCTTTTATCAAAAGCAACACTTTCATCGAGTATCCTGAATAACAAATTCCTTAATAAAAAGTTCATTTTGGCCCTCATTTTACCCTCTTAATTCTTTATCTTTCACCAATGAATGCTTTAAAGATCTTTAAGTCATCAGCCGGCTCCGGAAAAACCTTCACTTTGGTAAAGGAATACCTCAAACTGGTACTTGCCCATCCGGAAGATTATCGCTCGATACTTGCTATTACCTTCACCAACAAGGCTGCTGAAGAAATGAAAAGCCGTATTGTTGAAGCGCTGGTTGAACTTTCTTCCGGAAATAAAAGCTTTTTGCTCACAATGCTCGAAGAGGATCTTCCCGGTATAAATATTCGCGTGCGTGCAGAAAAATCGTTAAAGAATATTCTCCACGACTACTCTTCTTTTTCAGTCAGCACAATCGATAGTTTTTTTCAGAGAATTCTTCGCGCGCTTGCAAGAGAAATTCATCTGCCTTTGAAAATGGAAGTTGAAGTGAGCGCTGATGATGCAATTCTGGCTGTTACCGATTCAATATTAAGAGAAGTTGGTTCTGATAAAGATCTTACTGAATGGCTTACTGATCTTGCCCTACAAAAAATGAGTGAAGATAAAGGCTGGAATATTGAAAATGATATTGCATTGGTAGCCGGTGAATTATTCAAAGAAGATCATCACAATAAAAAAATTCTTTCGAGAGATGACATCAAACGAATTTACAAAGATCTAAGTAACATCCGACGAACTTTTACTTCGAAATTAAAAAAGATCGGAGAAGAAGGTTTAAATATTATTTCAGGTGCCGGATTTTCATTAGACGATTTCTCTTACAAAGAAGCAGGTGTGGCCGGATATTTTTCAAAAATTGCTAATCCAAAAAACGCCGCTTCATTTCTGGTTACTCCACGGATAGAAAAAGGATTACAAGACCCTTCAGGTTGGACTTCCAAGAAAAGTGAATTTAAAAAATCAATCGACGATCTTGTCATTTCAAGTCTGCACCCACTATTGCAGAAAGCTGCAACAATCGTTGAAAATGAATACAAAGAATATATTACTGCAAACGAAGTTTTAAAAAAGATCTATCTCTTCGGACTTGTAAACGATCTTCAGGACAAATTCCGTGAGTACAGAAAAGAAAATAATGTCATCCTGCTTTCTGATACAACAAAGTTGTTGGGTGATATGATAGAAGGAAATGACACACCTTTTATCTATGAAAAAACGGGAAACCGGTTCAAGCATCTGCTTATCGATGAATTCCAGGATACCGGACTTTTACAATGGAAAAACCTCCTCCCGCTTGTGATGAATGCTCTTGGTAGCGGGTTCATGACACTGATTGTAGGTGACGCGAAGCAATCCATCTACCGCTGGCGTGGTGGCAATATGAATTTACTGATCCGCGACATTTTTACAGACCTTAACAATTTTAAAAGTATTTTCGAGAGAAATGTTCTCGATATGAACTATCGTAGCAAATATGAGATCGTTCATTTCAACAATCAGTTTTTTCTGAATGCGACAGAAATTGCGAACGTTCAATTGAACATGAATGATCATCCTGTTCTTGCGCTTGCATATGGTAGCGACCTTGAACAAAAAGTTGCACCAAAAAATAATGAAAGTGGATATGTTCAAATCAATTATCTTGAATCAGCAGAAAACGAAGAGGATAATGAAGAAGAATTAAAATGGAAAGATGTTGCTCTGAAAAATCTTCTAACAGAAATACGACAACAACTTCTCAAAGGATTTTCCTATAGAGACATTGCTATTCTGGTTAGAAAAAATACAGAAGGAAGTGAGATCGCAACTTTTCTTCTGGCAAATGAAATCGATAAGATCATCAGTCCTGATTCATTGCTGATCACAAGTTCTCCTCGAATAAATTTTGTAGTGAATACACTCCGCTTTCTTGCTGACCAGAAAAATGCCATTGCCAGAGCAGAAGTCCTTTATTATTATGCAATGAATATTGCAAATCTGAGTTTCGACAAACACACTTATTTCTCCGATCATAAAAATTTCAAATATAATGGTAAGACAGGTAAACACAACACTACTCTCTTCCCACCTGAAAGTCTGAAAGAGTCGAACTTCAATTCAATACTGCCTGAAAGTTTTACAGCACACCTCACTTACTTAGCCAACCTTCCGATTTACGAGATCAGCGAACAACTTGTAAAGATCTTTGGACTCAATAAAAATCCTGACGCTTTCATTCAGCGGTTTCAGGATCTCGTTCTTGAATATAATACGGGATTCGATAGCTCACTTGAAGGATTTATCAAATGGTGGGATTCGAGCAAGAAAGTCCGGAACGCTTCTGTTATCACTCCACAGAATGAAGATGCCATTCAGATAATGACCATTCACAGGTCAAAAGGTTTGCAGTTTCCAATTGTGTTCATGCCATTTTGCGACTGGAAACTTACGCCGAAAGCAAATGAATTGATCTGGCTTCAGACCGATCAGCAACCTTTCGATGAACTTGGTAAAACAGCATTATCGTCAACGAAAACTCTTGAACTGACTCATTACTCAGAAAATTATTACGAAGAAGTCAACCAGACTGCAATTGACAATCTGAATATGCTTTATGTCGCTTTTACCAGAGCAGAAGACAAACTGTTTATTTATTGTCCAAAAGACAATCAGAAAGAGTTGACAAGTGTTTCAAAACTGATCAGCCGGACTTGTCATCAGTTAGATCCGAATCAAATTGAATCTTTTATTCAAGGCGAAAATTTCATAAAACCGGAAAGAAAACCTTCTGAATCTGAAACTTCATCAAATGAATTAAAAATTTATCCGTCTAATCGTTGGCAAGACAAACTTTCTCTCTCTTCACATGGCAATGATCTCATTGAAATGATAGAAAAGAAAGATATGTCTAAAGTAAATTATGGAATACTTATTCATGCCATTCTAGCGGAAGTAAAAGATACAACAGAATTCAAGCACCTGGCAGAAAAATTTGTTTTCGACGGACTGATTACTGAAAATCAAAAATCAACCTTACTTGATGAAGTGAACGACATATTAAAAAGCAGCGAGATTGCAGAATTATTCTCCGATCAATTTCAAGTGAAGGCAGAGAAAGAAATCATCTTGCCTTCAGGTGAAGTTCTTCGTCCCGACCGGGTCATTATTAAAGAAAATGAAGCCATCGTAATTGATTTTAAGAGTGGACAGCCGCACAAAAAACATGAAAATCAAGTGACTCAATATGCCGACATTCTGAGAAAAATGGGCTATCAGCCGGTTTCGTCCAAGTTGGTTTATCTCACGAACCGAACTGTTGTCAATGTTTAGGTTTATCTCAGAATTTGCTATTTCCATGATTATAACTTACGTTTGAGCAGTATTTAAGCACTATGTACACCAACCGCCCACTACAGATAATATTGATCGACGACGATCCTCAGATGAGAGAAATGTTGAACGATTTCTTTACAGGAAAATATGCTCATTCACATGTCAAAACATTTGCAACAGGTGAAGAAGCTCTCAATACAATTGTCATAGAACCGAATCTTATTGTTCTTGATTACCATCTTGATTCTTCAGATGCAATGGCGATGAACGGACTTCAGGTTCTGAAAAAACTTAAGGAAAAATATCCGCTGGTGCCTGTGATCTTTTTATCAGGACAAGAAAAAGCTGAGGTGGCTGCAAACACTATGAAGTATGGCGCATACGATTATATTGTAAAGAATGAAAGTGCCTTTCATCGTCTGGAAATTTTATTCAACAACATTTTAGGACATGTTGAACTAAAAAAGAATCTGGGCACTCAGAAATTCTTCAACGGAATTTTAGTTGCTCTTGTTGTTGCAATGATCATAGCTTTCATCGTTTCTAAAATGTCTTAACGACAAATACAATTTGTCCGAAAATCACAGATATAATTTTCTGGATAGTAGCCGCGGTTTAGCTGCATTTGTAGTCTTATTAGCGCACACGATCAAGACATTTTTACCGGATCACTTTTCTTCTTCATTCGATTTTTTGTGGGACTCAGAAGCAGCAGTATTGTACTTCTTTATTCTTAGCGGTTTCGTCCTGACAGAATCGGTCAGTAAAATTAAACTGACACCACTCTCCTATTTCAATTTTATTTGCAAAAGAATTCTGCGAATTTATCCGGTATTTTTAGTCGTTCTTCTGATTACCTTTTTTCTTTTTCCTCTGATCAGTTCACAAAATCACAACTGGCTTTCTGAGTACTGGAAAAAATCTCCTGATCTATATGACTTGTTCAAACAAGCAATTCTGATCTTCCGGATTCCAAACGATCCTGCTTTACGATTGCTTCCACATGACTGGACGCTGTCGATAGAAATTCTGATCTCGCTTGCATTACCATTCCTTGCATGGATTTCAAGGAAAAATTCTTTGTTTCTGATAGTGATAATTATTGCTGCCGTAAAACTACTTCCAATTGACAATTTCATTTTCGATTTCAGTCTGGGTTGTATAATCTCAACTCAAAAAGAAAAATTGATATCCGGATGGAAAAAGATTAACTTTTTGGGACACGGTTTTCTGCTTTTTTTGAGTTTGACGATTATTAACCTCGATGCTTTTTTACCGATCGGTCCACAAAATTTGGATGCATTTATGATTCATTTCAAAAGCTGGGGTCTGGCAATTTTGCTGATTGCAGTAATTTCTTCAACCGGATTTCAGAATTTGCTTAACAATAAATTTTTGATTTTCCAGGGAAAAATAAGCTACAGTTTTTACCTGATACATTTTATTCTCATTGCAATTTTATCTCAATTCAACCCGGAAATAAGTTTCCCTTTTGCACTGACAATCATTTTTTTGACAACTATAATACTTTCAGCAACAACCTATTATATCATTGAAAAGCCTTGTATTCAAGTTGGTAAAAAGTACTTTACGGGTCAAAAAGGACAATAAAATCGCTACCTTTGCAGTCAAAATTTTAAAAAAGTATGTCAAACGGTATTTATCAAGTCCCAGTAGCTATTAACGAACCTGTTTTAAACTATGCTCCGGGAAGTCCGGAACGTGCTTCAATCAAAGCTGCATTGAAAAAATGCGCAGCGAAGTTCGCGACATTCCAATGTATATAGATGGTAAGGCTGTCCGCTCCGAAAAGCAAGGACAGATCCGCCCGCCCCACGATCACCAGGCAGTAGTTGGAAATTATCACGTCGGAAATAAATCACACGTTGAAGCTGCGATCAAAGCTGCTCTTGCAGCAAGAGGAAATTGGGCAGCAATGGACTGGGAGCACCGTGCAAGTATCTTTTTAAAAGCTGCTGAATTGTTAGCAGGACCATACCGTGCATTGATAAATGCTGCAACGATGGTCGGACAAAGCAAAAGTATTTATCAGGCTGAGATCGATGCTGCATGTGAAATGATCGACTTCCTTCGCTTCAATGTGCAATACATGCGTGAGATCTATACTCAACAACCGATCTCTTCAAAGGGTGTTTACAACAGACTTGAACAACGTCCGCTCGAAGGTTTTGTATTCGCGCTGACTCCATTCAACTTTACTGCTATCAGTGGAAATCTTCCGTCTTCTGCAGCGATGATGGGAAATACAGTTGTATGGAAACCTGCAAATACGCAGATCCTTGCTGCCAGTATTCTGATGGAAGTATTTATGGAAGCCGGAGTTCCTCCGGGAGTGATCAATCTTGTTTACGTTTCCGGACCGGATGCCGGTGAAGTGATCTTCAATCATCCTGAATTTGCAGGAATAGATTTTACAGGTTCTACTGCTGTCTTGCAGGATATCGGGAAAACGATTGGAAACAATATTCATAAGTACAAAAGATATCCGCGTATTGTTGGTGAAACAGGTGGAAAAGATTTCATCCTCGGACATCCATCTGCTGATGTTGATGCTTTAATTACTGGATTGACACGTGGTGCCTTCGAATATCAGGGACAAAAATGTTCTGCTGCTTCACGTGCATACATTCCGAAAAGTTTGTGGCCGAAAGTGAAAGAAGGTTTGATCCGTGATGTGAATTCATTCAAAGTCGGACCGACAGAAGATCTTGGAAATTTCTTCACTGCAGTGATCGATGAAAAATCATTCGATAAACTTGCTAAGTATATCGACGATGCTAAAAAGAATCCTGATGTAAATGTAGTTGTCGGTGGAACTTATGATAAATCAAAAGGCTGGTACATTCATCCAACTGTTCTGGAAGTAAAAGATCCGTTCTATGTCACTATGTGTGAAGAATTATTCGGACCGGTACTTACGATCTATGTTTACGATGATAATAAGTTTGATGAAGTTTTAGATACAGTAGACAAAACCGGAACTTATGCTTTAACAGGTGCAGTCTTTTCCCAGGACAGATATGCTGTCGACAAAGCCATGAAAAAGCTCGTCAATGCAGCCGGAAATTTCTATATCAACGATAAATGTACAGGCGCAGTAGTCGGCCAGCAACCTTTCGGTGGTGGTCGTGCCAGTGGTACTAATGATAAAGCCGGTTCAGCTTATAACCTGCTTCGTTGGGTTACACCGCGTACAATTAAAGGAGACTTTTGATCCGGCGAAGGATTACAGATATCCGTTTTTGAATCCGGAAATTTAAATGAGTTCAAAGTTCAATGTTCAATGTTCAAAGTTCAAAGTTGGCTTCGTAGGCACCTTGAAGTCAACTTTGAACATTGAACTTGATAATGAACAAACCCCTGTTACTAACCCTTTAATTACTAAATTGAAAATACAGTAACTTTCCCTTACCTTCATAGTCATGAAAGCCCCCAAATACCCAATTCTACAAAAGATCTGGCCATACGTAAACAACCGTTACTTCCTGACTTTTTTTGGCTTTCTGATATGGTTAAGTTTTTTTGACCGGAATGACTTTATCACCACTTAGACTTACAGCCAAAAACTGAAGACAGTTAAAAAAGAAAAAGTTCATTAATATCTTATGAAGAAAGATAATGAAGACGTGTTTCTAATTGTAGACGGAGAAAATAATTAATTTAAAACTCCCCGAATACTTTCCTCATCGCATCAGCAATTTCCCCAAGCGTAGCGTAGTTCTCAACTGCATCAATGATCGGTGGCATTAAATTACCTGTACCTTTCGCAGTTTCGGAAACGGTCTTCAGACAAGCCTGAACTTTCACTTCATCTCTTTCTGCACGCAATTTTTTTAGCTTATCAATTTGCAATTGTCTGATTGAATCATCAATTGAAAAGACTTTATCGAATGGCGGCTCTTCCATTGTGAATTGATTCACACCGATGATGATCCTTGTATTTTGTTCGATCGATTGCTGATACTCATATGACGCACGCGCAATTTCATTCTGAATGTACTGCGCTTCAATGGCATCAACCGATCCACCCATGGCATCGATCTTATTGATGTAATCCCAGGCCTTTGCTTCCATTTCATCAGTCATCGATTCGATGAAATAAGAACCTGCCAATGGATCAACTGTATCAACTACTCCACTTTCATAGGCTATCACTTGTTGCGTACGTAAAGCAATTCTTGCTGCTTCTTCTGTAGGAAGACTGATCGCTTCATCGTAACCATTTGTATGTAGTGATTGAGTTCCACCTAACACAGCAGATAGTGCTTGCAAAGTAACACGCATGATGTTATTCATCGGCTGTTGTGCCGTTAATGTAGACCCGCCTGTTTGAGTATGGAAACGCAACATCATCGAACGCGCATCTTTTGCACCGAGATCTTTCATGATCTTTGCCCACATTCTTCGTGCGGCTCTGAACTTTGCTACTTCCTGAAAAACATTATTGTGAGCATTGAAGAAAAACGACAATCGTTTTCCGAATACATCAATATCTAATCCTTTTTCGATAGCTGCTTTCACATATGCTTTACCATTTGCTAATGTAAATGCCAATTCCTGTACTGCAGTTGAACCTGCTTCACGAATGTGATAACCTGAAATTGAAATGGTATTCCATTTTGGAACTTCCTTCGAACAGTATTCAAAAATATCTGTGATGATTCGCATCGAAGGTTTCGGAGGATAAATATACGTTCCTCTTGCTGCGTATTCTTTTAAAATATCATTCTGAATTGTTCCGGAAATTTTTGTCAGATCAGCGCCTTGCTTTCTTGCAAGGGCAATGTAAAAGGCAAGTAAAATCGATGCTGTCGAATTGATCGTCATCGAAGTACTGATAGTTTCGAGTTTGATTCCGTCAAACAAAATCTCAATGTCTTTCAAAGAATCAATTGCTACTCCGGCTTTGCCAACTTCTCCATCAGAAAGATCATGATCAGAATCGTAACCGATCTGTGTCGGAAGATCAAAAGCAACGGATAATCCTGTAGTACCTTGTCCGAGTAAATAGTGATACCGCTTGTTCGATTCTTCAGCAGTACTGAAACCTGCATACTGACGCATTGTCCATAATTTGGAACGATACATATCCGGTTGTACCCCTCTTGTGAAAGGAAATTCTCCGGGAAGATCTTTTATTCCTGCATGCTCAGTATAAACCTGCTTTATTTCAATTCCACTTTCGGTAACGATCTTTTTCTCTGACACTTAATTTTATTTTTGCATTCATTAAATCAATCAACAACTTCAATCAATTGATGAGTCGCTTTGCTTCTGTTTTCAGAAAATCAATTGCTTTTTGTGTAGGTAGATTTTCAAGTTTCAGTACTTGTTCGAAAACATTTGAACTCATCTGAATTCCTGTTGCATTTCCACCAACATGATTAAAGGCATTATTCACAATGCGGATCATATCTTCCTTAGCATTTTTCACTTCGTCCCATGCATTTTCAGAAACATAGATCTGCTGTGATAAGTTATGTTCGAATTCAGCGCGAATTGTTGAAACAAGATCAGCCTGCAATTGCTGCGCAGACATACCACCACGATGAACTCTTACCAAAACAGAATTCGGTCCGATCCGTTCAAGAAAAAGTACCAGCCTTTCATAGGCCTGAAGTTTCAGAGGAAGCGATTCTTTCTGCTTAGCAGTCTTATCTTCCATCATCCGCATCTGAACATCCTTTTCAATGAATTTTCTTGTCAGACTGCTTTGAGAATCCAATGCACGTTTTGATACAAGAAACATTCCCATCAGTACAAGTACTGCGGGAATAAAATAAAGCAAAACATCAGTCATAGTTTTTGTAGTTTCCATTTTAATTACCAGGCACGATATTTAGTTGTATCGTCAAACAGATGACGAAGTAAACTTTGTTCTTTTTTTCCGAATTCCAAATGTCTTCTCTCATACACTCTGCTTGCAACCTCAATTGCATCTTCCAGTCTGTAAGAAGTAAATCCTTCCGAGCCACCCCATGAAAATGATGGAACGAATTTCGGCGGAAAACCATTTCCGAAAATATTTGCACTTACACCAACAACTGTTCCTGTATTGAACATTGTATTGATCGAACATTTTGAGTGATCACCCATGATCAGTCCGCAGAACTGCAAACCCGTATTGATATAATCGTGGTTTTCGTAGTTCCAAACTTTTACTTTAGAATAATTATTTTTCAGATTCGAATTATTCGTATCCGCTCCAAGATTACACCATTCTCCTAAAACTGAATTTCCTAAAAATCCGTCGTGAGCTTTATTTGAATAACCAAAGATGACAGAATTACTGATCTCTCCTGCTACTTTACAATGCGGACCAACTGTAGTCGCTCCATAGATCTTTGCGCCCATTTTCACAGCTGAATGCTCACAAATTGCGAACGGTCCGCGGATCATTGCACCTTCCATGATCTCGGCATCCTTTCCAACATAAATATAACCGGCTGAAGCGTTCAGATTTGCACATTCAACAATGGCACCTTCTTCAAGAAAAATATTTTCCGGTTTCAATACACGATTCGTAACACTTATCGCCTGAGATTTTCTTCCTTTTGTCAGCAATTCAAAATCTGCTTTTAACTCTTTTTCATTCTGTGAAAACACATCCCAGGAGAATACTAATCTCTCAAATTTTGTCAGTACTGTTTTTGGTTGTTCAAATACTACTTGTGCAATTTCTGTAACCTTCTCATTGGAGGAAGTTCTAACTGCAATGATGAGATGATCCTGAATTAATCCTTCTCCTATCTTTAACGATTTTATTTCTGCGATCAATTCTTCAGTTGGTAAAAGTGAACCGTTAATGAAATAATTGTGGTCTGAAACTTCAATTGGAAACATATCCTGCAGGTAAGGATCAGTCAGAAAAGAACATTTAGCAGAACAACGCTTTTCCCATTTCTCACTGATCTTCAAAATCCCAATCCTGATATCAGCAATAGGTCTGGTATAAGTTAACGGAAGCAATGTGCTCCTTGTTTTATCGTCGAATAAAATAATATTCATCGGGTTGTGAAATTAGAGTTCAAAAATAAGATTTGTGGATAATAAAAAAAGGCTTCCTGTATAAACAAGAAGCCTTTTTATTAAATATTTGTATAAAGAAGGAATACTTATTTAGTTACTTCTTTCTTTTTAGCATAACGAGTACGGAATTTATCCACACGACCCGCTGTATCGATAAGTTTCATCTTACCGGTATAGAATGGATGCGACATGTGACTGATCTCCAATTTTACAAGTGGATATTCGTTACCATCCGTCCATTTAACGGTTTCTTTGGTTTCGATAGTTGAACGTGTTATGAATGAGTAGTCGCAAGAGGTGTCCTTGAAAACAACTAATCTATAGTTCTTTGGATGAATGTCTTTCTTCATGATTAATCAAAATTGAGGGTGCAAAAATAAGCTTTTTTATTGTTTATGCAAATCATTTTACTACTTTTTTAGCTCAATTTCTTGCATTTTCGAATAAAACTGACCTTAAAACAGGACAATTCCACTGAAAGGTCAAATTTACAAGAAATTATCATTAAAAAGACGAATATTCTTGACATTCTGCCATTCCCGTTTTATCTTGAACTCTTATTTGAAAATGGAATGTCGGGTTTAATGAAATTCATCCGGATCATCGGGTCTGAAATTTCCTTTAACATTGTATTTCCCAGTAACCGGCAAGAATCAATCAATTCAATCGCGAAAAAAAGAACGCAAACAATCACTGTACATTTATTATGAAGGAAGAACTTATCCTCAAGCTCGAAGAGCTTTTGAAGGAAGACGCATCAGACGACACAATCACACGCGCTAATGAAATCAAAAACGATTATCTGAAAGCGTGTGAAACGGTTACGCAAGATCAATTACAAAAATTTTTAGAAGACGGCGGTAACAGCGACGACTTTGAACCTAAGAAAGATCCGCTGGATACAAGGTTCAATGAACTGCTGGTTATTTTTTCTGACCGCGATCAGAAACAAAAGAAAGTTCTGCAGAGTGAAACTTCAAGCAAATTAAAAGCAAAAGAAGAAATTGTAGCCAATATAGAAAAGCTCATCGCCGAAGAAGCCAATATCGGAAAAGCTTTTCATGCCTTTAAAGAATTACAGACGAAATGGAATGAGATCGGAAATGTAAGCTCTAAAGAATATAAAAATCTTCAAAGTATCTATCACCGTCATTCACACAATTTCTATTACAATATGAAATTGAGTAAGGATCTGCGTGAACTTGATTTCAAAAGAAATCTTGAACAAAGAACTCAGTTACTTACTAAAATTGAATCTTTACTTCCAATGGAATCTATCCGGGGTATTGAACGAATGATCGCTCTTTACAGAATGGAATGGTCAGAGCTTGGACCTACTCCACCGGAAACAATTGAACCTCTTCGTACAAAATACAGAGAACTCATTGGACAAGTCTATCAGAAAGTCCGTGCATTTTATCAGGAACGTCAGAAAGACGAAGAAGTACACATTGAAGCAAAAAGAAAATTGCTTGAGCGTGCCAAAGGAATTGCTGCTGAGACCTTCGAAAATGGAAAGCAATGGCAAACAATGACTGAAACGCTGAATGGTATTTTAGAAGAATGGAAAAAGATCGGTTTCGGTCCGAAGGTAGAAAACGAAAAAGTCTGGGAAGATCTCCGGGCAGCAATGAATACGTTCTACAATAAAAAACGTGATTACTTCGCCGGAATTAAAAAAGTTCAGAAAGAAGGCCGTGATAAGAAGACTGCCATAATTGAAAAAGCAGAAAAAATTGCAACCACAGTCCACGAATCATTTGAAGAAGCAACTAAAGAGATCTTAAACCTGCAACAGGAATGGAAAACTGCCGGACATGTTGAACAGTGGGAAGAAAATAAACTGTGGAAACGTTTCCGTGAGGCTTGCGATAAATTCTTTACTGCAAAAAGAGAGAAGTTTTCTGAAAGAGATAACGAACAATTAAAAAATCTTCAACTAAAAGAAGATCTTGTAAAAAAAGTTGAAGCATTTGAGCCAACGGGAAATACAGAAGAAGATCTTGCAACCCTTCGCTCCTTCTCTGAAGAATGGAAAGCTATTTCATTTGTTCCATTCAAAGAGAAACAAAGGATCTGGGAAAAGTTCAAGAACATGCTCGACAGTAAATACGACAAATTAAAACTTGAATCTTCTCAAAGACATTTACTGAAATTTAAAAATAGTGTCGATTCACTTTCCAACAGTGAAGATTCAGGAACAATGCTTCGTAAAGAACAAAGCATTATAAAAGAGAAGATCAACAAACTTCAGCAAACTATAAATCAATACGAAAACAACTTAGGCTTTTTCCGCAATTCCAAAAACATGGGCGGCCTGCTTGCAGAAGTTGAAAGCAACCTTTCCCGCGCCCGCGAAGAAATGGAAATGCTGAAGAAGAAGTTGAAGATGTTTAATGAGGTACCGGCTAAGTAGAAAAGCCGCATTGATATTACTACTGTAGGTTAAAAAGGTCAAAGGTCAGAGGTCAAAGGTCAAGGAGTTAAACACCATGACCTTTGACCTTTGACCTTTTTTCAGTTTCGAAGGCAGACTATACACACCAAAAAAAGCCCGCAACAACAACGCTGCGGGCCTGGATTAGGGAAAAAAGAAACAACGAACTATTTCTGAAGGGTTACTTTTTTGGAAACTGATGTTCCATTTACATTCAATCTTAGAATATAGAATCCTGATGCAAGATCGTTTGTATTGATTTCAAAACGATGTGTTCCTGCATTGAATTTATTTTCTACTGATTGTAATACTACATTTCCTGCTAGTCCAATTAACTGAACTGATACACTTGCATTTTGCTCAAGTGCGAATTCTGCATTTAATGCTGAAGAGAATGGATTCGGATAAGCTGTTAAATGAAGATTTGCTAATTCAAGATCATTCAATCCTGATGTTAATCTGAATGCTACGATCGTGTCGCAGAAACAAATTGTATCACCCATTATATCTACTTCACAGATACATACATTGTAAGTTCCTGCAGCAGCATAAGTATATTGAATTGTTCCCGGAGCACCTGATTGTACTGTTCCATCACCAAAATCAATTGTAACTACACCGGATGTTCCGCATGGAGAAACTATATTGAAGTTCATTGGAACACCTGCAGGATTATTTGGATCCGGAACTGTTGAGAATACAGGATTACAAGCATTTGCAAAAGATGCGCTAGTACAGAATGTATCTGTACAACCTGTGATAGTATCTGTAACTGTCAGACAAACCGTATGTGGACCAACCTGGTTATAAAGGTGAACAGGATTCTCATCTGTACTTCCTGTTCCGTCACCGAAGCTCCAGAAATAAACGTTAGCTCCTGAAGTTGTTGTAGATTGATTTGAGAACGTGAATCCCGTGCCCATTGAATCAACAGTGTAAGTATACAATGCAGCACATGCTGAGCTCGCTCCTATTGTAATAGTTGCACATGATGAATCAGAACACAATGAATCCTGAACCAGCAAACAAACTAAATATGTTCCCGGTGCAGTATACGTATGTGTTACAGATGAACCACCTATCTGTGAAGAAGTTGTTCCATCACCAAAGACCCAGAAGTAATTTGCTGATGAGTTAATATACGTACTGTAAAATGCTGTTACTCCTGCCGGTGTAACCTGAGAAGAAAATACAGCACTGCAATTCTGAGGGCCTGATGATGTTACTGTACTACAATATGTATCTGTACATCCATTCGCAGTCGTAATTGTTAAGCACACCTGATATGTACCGGGAACGACATAAAGATGTGATGGATTGGTTGCCAACGATGTTGTTCCGTCACCAAGTGTCCACTCAAAACGAATAATAGAATCATTTGAGAAAGATGTGTTGTTGAAATCAATTTCATTCGTTGCCGGATTAAATGATGAATTAAAACCTGCTGTGCAAGTGTTCGCTCCACCTACATTCACTTGCGAACAATAAGTATCTGTACAACCTGAACTTGTTTGAATCGTTAAACATGCATAGTAAATTCCAACACCAGGATATGTATGAGTTGGATTAGCTACGGTTGATATTGCACTTGAATCTCCAAAATCCCATGAGTAACTTGTGATCACAGCACCTGAATCAGCATTTGAAATTTCATTGAAGTCAACATTCAGAGTTCCAAGTACAGGAGTATTATTAAAATTAGCATTGCAGGAAGTTGCACTCTGAATTGAAACAGTTGAACAATGGGTATCACTGCATCCGTTAACAGTTGTAATAACTAAACAAACAGTATAATTTCCATTTGATGAATAACCGTGAAATGCATTCGGACCGGTGCCAACTGTGCCATCACCGAAATCCCATGTCCATGAATTGATTGAATCGGAAGAAGTACTCTGATCAGTAAAGGAAATCCCTGCAGGTGTTGGTTGAACTAAAAAGTCTGCCGTGCAATTTTGAGTACCACCCTGACGTGTCAATACACTGTCGCAATAAGTTGTGGAGCAACTATCGGTAAATGTAATTGTCAGACACACCACCGCATATCCTGTGAAATTATAACTGTGTGTTGGCTGCTGAACAGGTGATGAAGTTCCATCTCCGAAACTCCATGTAAAACCTACAACGTTGGCAGAACTGGAGTAAGTTGGATGAAACTCCAATACTGTTCCTGTTGAATCGTATGTTACCGTATAGGACGATGAACATTGTGCCTTCGACGAAACCTGTCCGCCGAGTACGAAGAGCATTATTGCAAATGCTATCCGCTTTAAATTGTTTAGTTGATTTTTTCTCATAGTGATTAACTTTTTTGGGGGTTAGGAAAATGTTTTATTGAAATTATAGTACAAATGTATATCTCCTCTCTGTTGATGAAAACTAAAATCCAAGAAATTTAACCTATTCAAAGTCCATTTTTTATAATTAAAACGCAAATTCAGTGCTTTTTTAGCATTTTTTTTCACTTTTAGCCCTTTTCACTAAAGCAAATTCATACCCATTCAAAGAATATGATTTCAGCAAAAATTTTACGTTTGGATTCTAAATTTATCTTTGCACCTCTATGATTAGAAAACTCCTTCCCTTCGTTCTGTTTTTTGGAATAATCAGTACAATTCTGTTTTCATGTAAGAAAGATGATTTTGAAAATTCAGGAAATGTACAATTATCCTTTTCTGAAGACACTGTTATGTTTGATACAGTATTTACTTCTGTTGGAAGTGCAACGGAAGTCTTTACAGTTTACAATACCGAAGACAAAGCGATCCTTATTTCGTCTCTTCGATTAGCAAACGGACAAGCTTCTGATTTTCGTTTGAATGTTGACGGAATGCCGGGGAAATCTTTTACTGATGTAGAGATCGGTGCTAATGACAGTATCTTTATTTTTGTAGAAGTAACAGTTGATCCGAATAATCAGAATACTCCTTTAGTAATTACCGATTCAATTATTTTTGAAACCAATGGAAATGTTCAGGATCTTGATCTGGTTGCGTGGGGACAGGATGCTTACTTCCATCGACCAGATCCAAATGATCCAAATTTTCCTTTTTTCACAATACCTTGTAATGAAGTCTGGAACAATGATAAACCACATGTAATATATGGCTATCTGATTGTTGATTCTCTTTGCAATCTAACAATCAATCAAGGAACAAAAGTTCATTTCCATGCAGGTGCTGCAATGATCGTTTATACTTCTGCAAGTCTTTTTGTAAATGGCACTATACAAGAACCGGTTATTATTCAAGGCGATCGTTTACATCAGGATTTTCAGGACGTACCCGGACAATGGGATAGAATCTGGCTTTATCCCGGATCAAAAAACTCTTACATAAGAAACGCAATAATAAAAAATGGAAATGTAGGATTGCAAGTTGATACAGTAGCCGGACCCGGCGATTCAACATTGTATCTGGAAAATACTATTATAAAGACAATGTCTTCGAATGCCTTGTTACTTCAAGGCAGCAAGGTGTCTGCATATAATTGTGTCTTTGCAAATTGCGGTGGATCAGTATTAAACATACTTTACGGAGGTAATTATAAATTTTACCAAAGTACATTTGCTAATTTCTGGGACAATGGAACCCGACAGGACCCAATTATTTTCATGAATAATTATTACACTGCTGTCCGGCCACTAAATTCATATTTTGGAAATTGTATTGTTTACGGAAATAATGATCAGGAGATCGGTCTCGATTCTATCGCCATGAGTAATCAATTCAATTTCTATTTCGACAACGCCTTGCTAAAAGTAGAAAATGCATTCTCAACTACTTCGCCTTTCCATTATAATGGTATCGTACGCGCAACATCAAATTTCAATAGTCCCGGCTTTGCTGATATCGGAAATAATATATACGAATTAGATTCTATAAACAGTTCTGCTCTTGATAAAGGAACAATGTCTGTTGTGAATGCTTTCCCATCTGTTTTGAATTTTGACATCAAAGGAATTGCCCGTCCGCAACGTGCATTACCTGATCTTGGTGCATACGAAAGGCAATAAAAAATGTCTTTGCTTTTTTCAACTGCCTACCTTCCGCCGGTAAAATATATTTTGCTCGCCATTCAAAATGGAAGCATTTTACTAGATGCACATGAACATTTTGTAAAACAATCGTATCGCAGTCGCAGCACTATTTATGGACCAAATGGGAAACAAGATCTTATCATTCCTGTGGTTCATACAGATCTTTTTACAATTCCGATCAAAGAAGTTAAAATCCACAATGAATCCCGCTGGCAAAAAATTCACTGGCGTTCTCTCGAAGCAGCTTACAAAAATTCTCCGTTCTTTGAATTTTACGAGGATGACTTACGACCATTCTATGAAAAAAAATACGAATACCTTTTCGATTTCAATCTTGACTTACTTCAAACGATCTTTAGAATAAAAAAAGCAAAGGTTGAGATTACACTAACTGAAAAATACGATGCTTCATATCCGGAATTGAAAGACTTGCGAAATTATTTTCATCCTAAGAACAACTTCGAATCAGTTGGAATTTATCACCAGGTGTTTGCAGACAAACATGGGTTCATTGACCGACTTTCCTACCTTGACTACTTGTTCAACGGGGGCGAGTCTAAAGGGACTCTATCCCGGTAGAAAAATCTGGTCCTACCAGGTCAGAGACCTGGTGGGCTCACAGCGACAACACCTCTGCAATCTTCAACAACTGATAAGGAAACTCCTTTTTTCCATTCACCACATCTGAATACGAAGTAAAAGTGATCTGATCATTGATCACACCTACCATTTGATTCGATCTTCCTTCGAGTAAACCTTCAACTGCTGAAACACCTAATCGACTTGCAAGAACTCTATCAGCACAAGTTGGCGTTCCACCTCTTTGCATGTGACCCAAAACACTCACACGTGTATCGTACTGATTGAATCTGGCCTTCACTTCTTTTGCAATCTCATAAGCGCCACCGGCAACATCGCCTTCGGCAACGATTACGATCATAGACGATTTCTTCCTTTCCCAACCACGATCTAAAATTTTTACGATCTGCTCGATCTTGGTATCCGTCTCCGGAATTAAAACCGCTTCTGCTCCGCTTGCTATGCCACTGTAGATAGCGATCATTCCGGCATCTCTTCCCATCACTTCAATAAAAAATAAACGGTTGTGTGATGCTGCGGTATCTCTGATCTTGTCGACAACTTCAACAACTGTATTCAAAGCTGTATCAAAACCTATTGCTGAATCTGTTCCGAATATATCGTTGTCAATCGTCTTTGGAATTCCAATTGAAGGAATTGAAAATTCTCTGCTGAAAATTTCTATACCTCTAAAAGATCCATCACCACCAATAACAACTAATGCTTCTATTCCTTCCTTCGACATATTCTCATATGCTTTCTTTCTTCCTTCAGGAGTCTTAAACCCTTCACTTCTCGCCGTCTTTAAGATCGTACCACCTCTCTGCAAAATATTACTCACACTATGAGAAACCAAAGGCATAAATTCACCTTTGATCATCCCTTCATATCCTTGCATAATTCCTGTAACCTCTACTCCATGATAAATCGCTGTCCTCACTACTGCTCTGATAGCAGCATTTAATCCCGGACAATCACCACCGGTCGTTACTACGCCAATTTTTTTATACTCCTTCATTGCTATCATCCTTGATCTTGTGAATTTTTTTTGTGCCTCGATATAATTCATACTTCAGCATTCTGCATTCAAGCGCGCCATTGTATAACTGAATCTTTGCAGTTGAATGCAATCCGATGTTCTTCGCAGCGTCTTTGTTTGCTGTTAATACCCATGCAGTACTTCCTGAATATTTTGACTTCAACTGATCACCGATATTTTTATATAATCTGAACAGATCATCATCAGTGATCCTTCCACCATAAGGTGGATTAGTAACTATTGTTTGAACCGGTTCCTTTGGAGTGTAATCTTCGAAAGGCATTGCATGAAAGTCAATATCATTCAATACACCGGCTTCTTTAGCATTTTCAGTTGCATTCCGAATTGCCTGATGCGACTTATCAATTCCGGTAATTGTAAAATCAATTTTGGGTTTTTCATTTTGCTTTGCTTCGTCGAGCAACGACTTCCATAATTCAGCATTGTAATCGTTCCATCTCTCAAAACCAAATTCGTTTCTGAAAATTCCGGGAGCAATATTTCTTGCCATCATAGCAGCTTCGATTACAAGTGTTCCGCTACCACACATCAGGTCAGTGAAATTACTTGCTCTGTCCCATTTGCTCAGCATGATCATTCCGGCTCCCAGTGTTTCATTCAATGGCGCTTCACCTTGCTGTGAACGGTAACCTCTTTTATGCAAAGAGTCACCTGAACTGTCAAGTGATACGGATGCAACATTCTGATGAATGTGAATATTGATCCTTACTTTTGGAAATCGCAGATCGACATTCGGTCTCTCTCCCGTTTTATCACGGAACTGATCGACGATTGCATCTTTCGTTTTCAGGGAAATGTATAAAGTATGTGTCAACGTTGAATAAGATGTGACTGCATCAACAGCAAGCGAATCTTTCTCCGTCAGATATTCACTCCAGTCGATCTTTTTTATTTCATCGTAAAGCTGCTGTTCATTACCTGCCGGAAATGTTTTTATCGGCTTAAGAATTCTTAAAGCAAGTCTGCTATACAGATTTGCCCGATACATCGTTTCTAAGTTTCCTTCGAAATGAACAATCCGTGTACCCTTTTTTAAATTCGTTGCTCCAACATTGTTTAGTTCTTCAACTAATAAGTCTTCAAAACCAAAAGAGGTTTTTGCTGACATTGGAAATTTGTCGTTTTGATTTGTCATTAAATTAGCCCTTTGTCAGCCATCCCTTTTTATAAAAGAATATGATCTGACCTATTACAATTAATACCATTATTCCGCATACTATTATGTATCCATGCGGTGAATACAATTCCGGCATATTCAAAGGAAAAAATTTTCCTGTCTCCGGATCTACACGTGAAAAATTCATTCCATATAATCCTACAATAAAAGTTAATGGAATGAATATTGTCGAAATAATTGTCAATACTTTCATTACCTGATTCAACTTAAAACTAACTGACGAATGATAAACATCCATCAACGATGCTGTGATCTCTTTGTAACTTTCGATAAGATCCAGCAACTGAATGCAATGATCGTATGAATCCCTGAAATACACTTTTGTCGGATCAGAAATTTCTATGAAAGATGAACGGATGATATCATTCATCTTATCACGCTCACTCCAGATTATTCTCCTTAAGATAACAAGCTCACGTTTTGTATCAAGGACTCGGTTCAAAGAATCGCGTGAAGGATTCGCTAATAATTCGTCCTGTAATTCATCAAGACGGTCACCGATCTTTTCAAGGACAGGATAAAAATTATCAATTGCAATATCCATTAAGGAGTATGTCAGATAATCAGAGCCTGAGCGTCGCATATTTCCTTTTCCATGACGGATTCTGTCGCGAACCGGTTCCAGAACATCTTCATATTTATCCTGAATTGTGATCACAAAATTTTTACCAAGAAACAAACTCAACTGATCATTGATCAGAAAACCTTGCTTCTCAGAAATTATTCTGGATATAAAAAAAAGGTGCCCACTAAATTCTTCTGATTTGGGGCGCTGATAAACATTCACAACATCCTCCATCTGTAAACGGTGGATGCCAAAACAATCCGCTAATTGCTCGAGAAAATGTTTGTTTCCAAACCCTTTAATATCGAACCAATGATAGTGCTCAGGGAACGATTTCAACTGATTCCTTATGTCGGTTATTCCTGACAATTCCTTTTCAAAATACTCATTCTGATTATAGTAAAAAGATTTTAATTTCAGATCAAGAGCATCAGACGGTATTACAATTGCACCCGGTGCTGTTCCCGGAGGTGAATGACGGACTCTTTTTGCCTTGATTCTATGATTAGGTCTCTTCATTTTGTGCTGATGTTCTTGCGAAGGCTAAAAGTAAAACATAGTTTTGGATAATTCCCTTCCCGGCTAAAGAGTTATCAAATACTTCATACAATCAGAAATTTAGCTAAATTAGCCCCTGAATATGAGTGATAGCATTACCAAAGCCAAGCCTGTCGTTGTTGAAACCAATGAGGTCAAAGAATGGTTCGAAACCTGGTTCGATTCACCCTATTATCATATTTTATATAAAGACCGCGATGATAAGGAAGCTGAACTTTTCCTCGATAAACTGATCGCATTTCTTTCCCCAGTTCCGGATTCTAGAATTCTGGATGTAGCTTGTGGTAAAGGCAGGCATTCTATCTATCTCAATAAAAAAGGGTACAAAGTTACCGGATACGATCTTTCTGAAGAAAGCATTTCTTACGATAAGCAATTTGAAAACGACAGATTGGAATTTTATCTACACGACATGCGGGAAATATTTCGTTCAAATTATTATGATATCGTTGTCAACTTATTCAGCAGTTTTGGATATTTTGAGAAAGAACGTGACAATATCAGATGTCTTATCTCGCACGCTACTGCACTAAAACCCGATGGTATTTTAATTTTTGATTATTTCAACTGCAGTAAAATTGTTTCTAACGGTGAAGTAACACTTGATAAGACAGTTGATGGAATTAATTTTCAGATCAAAAAAACTTTTGCTGGAAATACTGTCCATAAGAATATCGATTTTAATGACAAAGGAATTCAATATCATTTTGAAGAACGATTAATGCTATTCAGTAAAACAGATCTGGTTCGCTTTTTCGACATAGCAGGATTACAGATCATTAATACGTTTGGTAATTATGATCTGGTTCCATTCGATCATGATAATTCTGACAGACTGATCTTAATAGCGAAAAAAAAATCAAGATAGTATGCCATTGTACGCCTACCTCCTGCTCTTCGGTACGATCGTTTTAAGTGGTCTTTCTTTTTTTGCTTTCAAAACTGTTGGCGCAAAACAATTAAAGCTACTTCTTTCTTTCAGCGGATCTTATCTTTTCGCACTTACTGTTCTCCATTTAATTCCTGACGTCTATCACAATGGAGATCATTCCATAGGTATATTTATTTTCATAGGTTTCTTTCTGCAGATTTGTCTGGAGTTTTTCTCTGAAGGAATTGAGCATGGACATATCCATGTTCACAAACATCAGAATGCAGCTTTCCCATTGGGGATGATGCTGGGACTTTGCTTGCACAGTTTTCTCGAAGGAATGCCCTTGATCCAGAAATTTCAGGAATCAAGCACACAACGATCTTTACTGACAGGAATTATTTTACATCATATTCCGGTTGCTGTTGCTTTGATGAGTATGCTGATGCAATCAGGCGTTAAAAAACTCACTGCTATTTCTTTTCTCTTAATATTTGCTGCAATGGCTCCTGCAGGTGCACTTAGCAGTTATCTGATCAGCACCGGTGACATTGAAAATCTGCCACGTTTTTTCAATCAGATGATGGCTGTTGTAATCGGGATCTTTTTACACATCTCTACTACAATCTTATTTGAAACGTATGAACAACATCGGTTCAATTATTTGAAGCTACTTATCATTTTGCTTGGTGGATTGCTGGCATTTCTTTCTTGAAATTTGTAAGTAGTGAGTGGTAAGTGGTGAGTGGCACTACATACTTTAAATTATAATGCAGTTCATCTAATTGATACTTACCAAAATAAATATTTCATCGTTCATTTTTTCTATTTTATGCTGTTTATCATTCTTTTTTGAGGTACTGTTTCAGTACCTTTGCAAAAAATCTGAATACAAATCACAAAAAATATGTCATTAGTAGGAAAAAAAGCCCCATCATTTAAAGCCAAAGCGGTTGCTTTCGGCGATCAATTCATTAACGACTTTACGTTGGATTCTTATCTTGGAAAAAAAGATGTAATATTCTTTTTCTATCCAAAAGATTTCACTTTCGTTTGTCCAACAGAACTTCATGCTTTCCAGGAAAAATTAGCTGAGTTCGAAAAAAGAAATGTAGCTGTTGTTGCATGTTCTACAGATACTGAACAATCACATTGGGGCTGGTTACAGGTTCCGAAAAATCAAGGCGGTATTAAAGGTGTTACATATCCAATCGTTGCTGATACTACAAAAACAATTGCTATCAACTACGGTGTTCTTTCAGGAGAATACGAATATAACGACGAAGGACAACTTACTGCAACCGGTCCGATGATCGCTTTCCGCGGATTATTCCTCATCGACAAAACCGGAAAAGTTCGTCATGAGTTGATCAACGATCTGCCACTAGGAAGAAATGTCGACGAAGCATTACGTATGGTCGATGCCCTGCAATTCTTCGAAGAAAACGGCGAAGTCTGTCCTGCAAACTGGACCAAAGGACACGAGGGTATGAAAGAGTCGCATGATGGAGTTGCCGCGTACCTATCTAAAAACTAAAACTGCGTTGAAAGAAATGAAATGAAATGAAGTGAAATAAATGAAGTAGAATGAAGAGAAATGAAGTGAAATACCTCCCGACCTCTTTCATTTCACTTCTTTTCACTTCTTTTCACTTCTTTTCACTTCATTTCACTTCATTTCACTTCATTTCACTTCATTATACTTCATTATACTTCATTATACTTCATTTCACTTCATTTTCTAAGTTTCATTTCTTTTTGGCTTCATTCCAGTACACATCCATTTCCTCAAGTGTCATATCACTGAGGCTTTTTCCGTTTTTCTTTGCGGCTTCTTCTAAATATTGAAAACGGTAGATGAATTTTTTATTTGTTCTTTCTAACGCTTCATCGGGATTGATGTTTTTAAAACGACCGAAGTTGATCAGACTGAATAACAGATCACCGAATTCTTCTTCCATGTGTTTCTGATCACCGGCATCAGCAGCTTGTTTAAATTCGCCTAACTCCTCTTCTACTTTTTCCCAAACCTGATGTGGTTCGTCCCAGTCGAACCCTACTCCTCTTGCTTTTTCCTGAATACGCATAGCTTTGACCATTGCCGGAAGTGAACGTGGTACTCCTGAGAGAACAGATTTATTTCCTTCTTTCAGTTTCAATTGCTCCCAGTTGCGTTTTACATCTTCTTCATTCTCCACTTTCACATCGCCATAAATATGCGGATGACGATAGATCAGTTTCTCGCATTGTGCATTGATCACTTCTGCTATATCAAACACTTTCTGTTCTTCAGCGATCTTTGCATAAAATACAAGATGCAGCATCAGGTCACCAAGTTCTTTCTTGATGGATTGCATATCGTTTTCAATGATTGAATCCGCTAACTCATAGGTCTCTTCAATCGTCAAATGGCGCAAACTATCTATTGTCTGTTTCATGTCCCATGGACACTTCGCTCTCAACTCATCCATAATCGTTGACAATCTTTCAAACGCTGCTGCTCTATCTGTCATATTCTTATTTTAGTGTATCAAAAATGCATATTTAATTTCGCATTTGCTGCAACAAAACAACCTGCTTCTTGTTATTAATGAACGAACTAATCAACATGAGTGTTAAAAACCTTGAATTCAAACATCACCTCCCGATCGACATTAAAACCGCGTGGACTTTCTTCAGCGATCCGGCAAATCTTTCAAAGATCACTCCGCCGGAAATGAATTTTATCATTCATACCGACACGAAAAATAAACCTACCTACGCCGGACAAATGATCGTTTACACTGTCTCTCCGGTATTCAATATTCCTATGAAATGGGTCACCGAGATCACTCATGTCCATGAACCACATTTCTTCGTCGACGAACAAAGAAAAGGTCCCTACAAAATGTGGCATCATCAACATCACTTCAAAGAAGTCGATGGTGGCGTAGAGATGACAGATATTTTACATTACGAAATTCCTTTCGGCTTTATCGGAAATTTTCTGAATACACTTTTCATCGAAAAAAAAATAAAAGCAATTTTTGAATTCAGAACAACCGCTTTAGAAAAACTTTTAGGAAAATAATAGGTAATCGTTTATAAAGAAAGGTACAAAACAAAAAAAGTGACAACCAATAGTCATCACTCTTAATTTATATCTCTATGAAATGAGAAAGAGTTTGTGATAGTAACCTGTGCTAATCACTACTTACTACTCACTACTCACAATATTTTAATTCAACTTATAAGGTACCACCAGCTGAAACTCCGGTATCCTCACATAAAACTGTTTACTGTCGATCAGTCTTTCCATCAGATAACTTCCATACATTTTTCCGATCTCTGAATCCAGATTACATCCTGAAATATATTGATATGCTTCACCGGTTCCGATGATTGGTTTTTCACCGATCACTCCTTCACCTTCTACCTGACGATTTGTTGCATTTGAATCGATGATGAACCAGTTGCGTCGACAAAGTCGTATGGAGTATTCACTGTTATTAGTGATTGTTATTCTGTATGCAAAAATGTGTTGACTTTGATCGGCATTACTTTGATCCGGTCTGTAGTATACTTCTACACTTACTTTAACGCCTGATGTTACCTGAGTAATCATATATCCTTGAATTATGAATCAAATATATAAAACGTAAAAAATTAAACGTAAGATTTTTGACAAACTATCGGATTTGGGAGGTAAATCGATGTTAATTGACGAGGAGATGGACCGGGATTTTAAAAATTTTAAGGATTTGATTTTGGGGTGGGGGAAGATTTGGTTTAATTGGAAAAAAAAACCCCAGAAGGTCATTTGTGACCTGAAAAAAACCAGATATTGCCGGATTACCGGGATTTTAAAGATGAAGATTTCAGAATTGATTAGTCAAGGAAATCTTAAAAGGAAAATGAATTAAATAAAATAAAAAACAAAAAATACGACGACAGAAACAAAAATCAATAACTCGATAAACGCTGCGAATCTGGTGTTTCTCAACGTTCGTCGGTTCGATTTTTTACGGCTGAGGTAGACCTCAAGTGTATTGTGCGCAGTGACCATTAATAGTGCAATATAAAAAACTATTCCATTGCGGTCAACTGTTCGAAGACCTCTTCCCACTCTTTCGTGATTTCTTTCAGGATTGTTTCGTGATGATTGAAATTTTCCATCGCTTTCTGGAATTTATCGGCATTTTGGTAGATTTCAGGGTCTCCGAGGTGCTTTTCCAGGTCTTCTTTCGTTTTTTTAGCCTTTTGAAGATTTTCTTCTAAAGTCTTAAAACGGGTATCTAACTTCTTTTTTAACTTCTTCTGGTCGTCACTTTGCTCGACTTTCTGCTCAGCTTTCTTCTTTTCTTTCTCTTTCTTTACTGTGTCAGATTTGGTCTTATCAATTGCTTTCTGCTCTTTTTGACGTTGCTCTGCCCAGTATTCATATTCATCATAAGGCCCCAGATATTCTTTTACTTCCTGATTCTCTATCCACCAGATCTTATTTGCAACCTGCGACAAAAAGAACCGGTCATGAGATACAATAATAAATGAACCTTCATATTCTGCAAGTACCTGAATTAATATTCCGACCGATTGCATGTCAAGGTGATTCGTTGGCTCATCGAGAATTAAAAAATTCGCTTTACTCAACATCGTCTTCGCCAAAGCAACGCGTGACTTCTCGCCTCCTGATAATACTTTGATCTTTTTAAATACTTCATCACCTGAAAATAAAAATGCTCCAAGAATAGAGCGAAGCTCTACATCTTTTTTTGTCGGTGCAAACTCTGCTAATTCCGTGATCAGATCATTATTCAGATTCAAACTTTCAAGCTGATGCTGAGCGAAAAAAGATGTCACAACATTATGTGTCGGTTCATGTTTTCCAACAAAAGGTTCCGAACCGAAGATCATTCGCAACAACGTCGACTTACCTCTACCGTTTGCACCGATCAATGCGATCTTATCGCCTCGGAGTATTTTCGTTTCTGTATTGTGTAAAATTTTCAGATCGCCATAACTCTTGTCCTTGATATGCAAATGAGAAATTATTTTTCCCGGTTGCTTATCCATTTCAAAACGAACATTGATCTCTCCTCCTGCTGAATCTACATCATCAATACGCTCCATTCTGTCGAGCATCTTGATCCGCGACTGAGCCATTTTTGCTTTCGATGCTTTTGCACGAAAACGATCTATCAGCTTTTCCTGCTCTTTAATATATTTCTCCTGATTCTTGAATTGTGAACGCTGTAACTCCTCACGCTCACTTTTCTCTTCCAGATAGAAGGAATAATTACCATTATACAGAGTGATCTTCTGTGAAGAGATCTCTGCAATTTTATTTACAACCTTGTCAAGAAAATATCTATCGTGAGAAACAATGACAACTGTGCCTGAATAATCTTTCAAATAACCTTCGATCCATAAGATAGATGGAAGATCCAGGTGATTCGTTGGCTCATCTAATAATAACAGATCAGGTTGTTGCAACATCATCTGCGCTAACATTACCCGCATTCTCCAGCCTCCGGAAAATGTATCCAATGGTCTGGTCAATTCTGCAGTTGAAAATCCTAATCCTTCTAACAGATCTTCTGCTCTAGGACGTAAATTATAACCGTCTGCCGCTTCAAAAGCAACTTGCTTATCATGTAAGGCATGCAAAACCTCATCGCTGTGATCCGTTTCCAACTTAACCAGTAATTCATTGATCTCTTTCTCCAGTTTCAAAGTTGAGGCAAAAGCCTGCATAGCTACTTCAAGGATCGTTTCACCGCTTGAATAACTGAGAAGATCCTGGTTCAGGAATCCAATTGACAAGTTGCGGATCTTGCTGATCTCGCCACTTTCCAAAGCATATTCGCCATTGATGATCCTTAAAAGCGTGGACTTTCCGGTACCGTTTAATCCGACTAAACCAATTTTTTCACCCGGATTGATCTGCCAGGTGGCATCTTTATACAAATAACGACTACCAAATTCGAAAGAAATATTATTTAAGCTAAGCATGGCGCGAAAGTCGGAATTTTCAGTCAAATGAGCGTTATCAATTCCCACATTTCAAATAAATATTATATTGCACGAATTCTTAAAAAACGATTGAAAAGCCACAAAAAACAAAATTTATGAACAAAAAGTATCTATTATTCATCTTAGCATGTATGTTCTCTTCTGCGTATGGACAAACTGCCGAGAAAGACACCAGCTGGAAATCAGGTGGTTTTATCGGAATTAACTTCACACAAGTTAATTTATCGCAATGGTCTGCCGGGGGCGAAAACTCTTTGAGTCTTGCTGCCAGCGCCAGCCTCTTCTCTAATTATCTTAAAGGCAAAAACGACTGGCAAAACTCACTTGACCTTGGTTATGCGATTCTAAAATCCGGACAGGATGGAGTTCGTAAAAGTGATGACAAAATTGACTTCACTTCTAAATATGGCCGGAAGTTCAGCGACAAATGGTTGTATTCAGCATTGGTCAATTTTAAAAGTCAGTTTAGTAATGGTTACGCATATCCTGATGACAGCACCGTTGTTTCAAAATTGATGTCACCCGGTTATCTGACAACTGCAATTGGTTTCACTTATAAACCGGTCGATTATTTTGAAGTCTTCATTTCTCCTACTACCGGCAAGTTTACTTTTGTGACTGACCAGACTTTGTCAAACCTGGGCGCATATGGAGTAGATTCAGGTAAAACAGTTCGTTCTGAATTCGGAGCTTACTTAAATATGAAATTCAAGAAAGATATCATGGAAAACATCACACTGACTTCAAAGCTTGAATTGTTCAACAACTATACAGACAAAGATAAAAACAATGCTAAAAAGATCGATGTGAATTTCGAGAATCAGATCAACATGAAGGTCAACAAATATTTCACTGCTTCTATTCTGCTTGTTGTTGTTTATGATGCAAACGTTATCGAAAGAACTCAGTTCAAAGAATTGATCGGTGTTGGATTTGGTTATAAATTCGGAAAAAGCTAATACACAAATTTGAAATACTTATATCTTATTGCAGGCGGTTCAATTGGAACTCTCCTCAGATTTTTAACTTCCTCATGGATGCTCGAAGCCTTTCCGACTTCGAAGTTTCCATGGGGAACTTTTTTTATTAACTTATCCGGCTCACTTGTGATAGGAATTCTTGCAGGATTAAATCAAACAAGTGAACTAAACATCAATCTTCGTCTTTTCCTTTTTGCAGGATTACTTGGAGGCTTTACAACCTACTCCGGATATGCACTTGAAACTTTTAGTCTTATAAAATCAAACAACCTGACTCTTGCACTCGCTTATATCCTATCTACTACACTGCTGGGTGTTTTGCTTGCAGCAGCAGGATTCTGGATGAGTTCATCAATTTCTACTTTAAAATAATTGTTGATTTTTCTCTTGTAAAAAAATAAACACTTTTGAATGTTTGAAAAATAAAACACTAGGTCCACTAAAATTTGTCACAAGAGCACTTATGAAAAAATGCATCACTTGTGTTCTTGTGCTAAAAACTTAGTGATCTAAGTGTTAAAAAAAAACATCCATATTATATTGAATTATCATCTCATTTTCTCTTCATAAAACTTTTCAAAATCCTCAGGTTTATAGCAGTATCATCGTTTTTAAAATTTGATTTAACGATCCTTAACATCAGACTTTCATCTTCACATCATTCTTCCACGAGTAAACTTGTATCGTTAATTCTAAACAAAAAAATTATGAAAAAGATTCTTTCATTAGCGATTGCAACTATGTTTGCATTTGCAGCTTCGGCACAAAACTCATCTGCCGGAAATCCTCAGAGTGAAAATCACAAATCAGAGAAAGCATCTGCAGTAAAGATGTCGACTCCGGACAAGAAAGAAGAAGCAAAGAAAAATGATGTTCAGGTAAGCACAACGAAAGTTCATCAGGCACACCCGGTGAAAACCGAAATCGGTACTAAATCTCATAAAGATCAGGTAAAACGCAAACAGGCTGCAAAATCGAGTCGATTGACAATGCAACCTTCAGCAGATTCTAAAACTGAAAAGGCAACCCCCAAAGTGAAGTGAGAGAGAATGAAAACTGCCGGTCAGCCGGCAGTTTTTTTTGTTCAAAAATAAACTACAACTGATAATTGTTAACGGAATATTTCAAACATGTAATCGTACTTTTACATCCGTGAAACAAAAAAGTATTTTTTTAACATTCATCATTCTTGCCCAGTTCATTTTCAATTCTGTTTTCGGACAGAACTACAATGCAATAGAAACTTTTTCTGATCATGTTGCAGGAATAACTGTAATGACAACGGATTCTGAAAAAAAACTTCTGATTGCAGGTGATGAAAAAGGCAATATTTATTTTTATGATCTCATTTCAGGAAAGCAGATTCAAAAAGTCAGTGTACATGCTGCAGCTGTTACACAACTTCGCTTCAATTCAAATGGTAAATTATTGATCTCTGCAACAGCCGATGGTGAAATCAAGATCTTTGATTTCGAGAAAAACAAAGTAGTGCAAGCTATTTATTCTCCTGAATATTCTGGAATCGGTTTTGTTTTGTTTTCTATTGCAGATGGATTTATTTATTTCAATGGAAATAATAAATTATTTAAAACGAGATCAGATCTTTCGCAAACAGTTAATCAGATTTATGTTGAACATGATACATTATTCGATGCTGTAATAACTTCTGACAGAAGTTCGTTGATCTATTCTGCGGGTAACGTTATCAAAGTTCTCAATACAAGAACTGATAATCTACGTCAGGAAATTAAATTTGGAACAACGAACATCAGGAAAATTGCATTGGTAAAAGACACCATTTTAGCTACATGGTCTGCTGATGGAACTCTTGCTATGTGGAATTATAAATTGAATCAGCTGGAAGCGCAGCCGATCTTTTTCATGAAAGCCGGTAATCCTTCGCCGCTCACTTTTTCTGAATCAGGCAGATTGATGTGCAGTGGGAATATTGGCAATTGGGCAAGGATCTGGATTCCGCTTGAGCGTCAGATCTATCAGGAATTATTTATGCATAAAGAAACAGTAACCTCTTCTGCATTTGGCGTAACGGATGATTTCCTTTTTACCGGTAGTCTTGATAAAACAATTATCAAATGGCAAAAAGGTGGTGATAAACCGCCCGTCATTGCGAAACCTGTTACAAAAACAGAAATAAAAACAGAACCTACACCTACTCCGAAAGTTCAAAATCCGGATGTGCAAATGGCAAATGAAAATGTTCCGACAGTAATCAAAAGCCGAAAAGTAATTTCAACGGAAAAGATCGAACTTAATGTTCCTCAGATCAGCATCTATGTTTACGATAACAGTTATATCGATGGAGATACGATGTCGCTTTTTTTTAACGGTCAGTGGATCGTCGACCATTATGGGGTCACAAAGAAAAAATACGAAGTTAAACTGAACCTCATCGAGAACACAAATAATTACCTGGTTCTTTTTGCAAATAATCTGGGAAAGAGCCCCCCAAATACTGCTGCAATAGAATTTGATGATGGAAAGAAGAAATATTTCTATCGTTTATCTTCAGATCTCAAGACATGCAGTGCAATAAATTTTTTCTATAAAAAATAGTTAAGGTCCCTTCATGTCATAAAAAATATCTTTACTTTGCTTCAATACCAAAAAGACTAAAATCCTCGAAAAATGAAAAAAATCTACTTATTTATTACATTGATTCTCCTGATTACAATAAAAATTAATGCTCAGAATTGGATTACTTGCGGACCAGGTACAGCATTGGGCAACAACTCAAATGGCGTCAGAGCAATTGCAGTAAGTCCCTATGATGGATCAATATATGCCGGTGGTACATTTACAGGAACAGTCAACTACCTGGCTAAATACAACCCTACCACTGATTCATGGCAAGCAGTCGGTGCAGGTGTAGGTGGACCCGTTTATGCTTTGAAATTCTTTAAAGGAAAATTATATGTAGGCGGATTATTTTCGACTGCAGGTGGCGTAGGAGCCAATAATATTGTTGCAGTAAACTCAGCAGGAGTATACAATACAGTAGGAATAGGACTCAATGGGCAAGTTAACTGTTTTGAATCTTCAATGGATTCAGCTTACTTATATGTTGGGGGACAATTCAGTGCAGATTTTTCTAACTCTACAACCTTATTACACATTGCTAAAACAGACCTCATTACATGGTCAGCGGTTGGTTCCGGTATCACACCAGTAGTTAATTGCCTTACTTATCATAACAATGCATTACATGCAGGAACGCAAAATGTTTCTGATCAGATCTTTTCATTATCAGGTTCCACTTGGACTCCTATTTCAGGTCTTGCCGGCGGTAAAGTGTATACAATTGCCAGCTTTGGAGGTTACTTATATGCCGGTGGCGATTTCACTAGCCCAAATCCGGGTGCAGCGAAATATAACAATTCAACTTCAACATGGGGAACAATCATTACTTCATTGCTTCCAGGAACAGTAGTTCGTACTCTGAAAACTTATGGAAATTACTTATTTATTGGTGGATCATTTACAAGTGTTGGTATTGGACCGGCAAATTATTTCGGAAGAATTGATGGACCTAATATTCCAATAAAAGCAATTATCACAAGTAATTATCCTGCTTCCACTCCATATGCAATTGCCAATAAGGATGGATACATTTACCTTGGTGGAAATTTCACAAATACAGGTGAAAATGTTATAAGAAGTTCAACAACTATTGGAGTTGATGAAATTGACAACATCATTGAAAGTTCTTCTTTCTTCCCAAACCCACTCTCAACAACAGCTACTTTAAATGTGAAACTGAAAAAGCATGCCGATTCAGCTAAAGTTTCAATTATTGATGCACAGGGAAAAATCGTTCAGGAAAAAATGATCTCTGATCTTTCAAATAATGAAATCAATTTCACCATTGACAGAAACGATCTTTCAGCAGGAATTTACTACTATCAACTGACAATCGATGGTCAGGCTGCTTCTACTCATCCTTTTGTCATCGAATAATTCGTCAAATTCATCTGATAATTTTATTCAAAAGTTTACAATGGCGATTTCATTTTCTTAAATTTACAATCTAAGAAAATGAAATTTGCCATTGTAGATATTGAAACCACCGGTGGAAATTCCTCAAGGAATAAGATCACCGAAGTTGCCATCTATATTCATGATGGTGAAAAGATCATCGACGAATTCGTTTCTTTGGTCAACCCTGAATGTCCCATTGCTCCTTTTATCACCAATCTGACCGGCATCTCCAATGAGATGGTTGAAGATGCACCAAAATTTTATCAGATTGCAAAAGACATCGTCACACTTACAGACGGTGCAGTGTTCGTTGCACACAATGCACAATTCGATTACGGATTTATCCGTGAAGAATTCAAATCATTAGGATTTAATTACTCAAGAGATTATTTATGTACTGTAAAACTCAGCCGGAAACTATTGCCCGGTTATTCTTCTTATAGTCTGGGTACACTCTGCCAGAATTTAGGAATTTCAATTACAAACAGACACCGTGCAAGTGGTGATGCTCTGGCTACTGTTAAACTTTTTGAAATGATCCTGAACAAAGATCCTGAAAAGGAAGTGATCCGAAATTTTACAAAGAATGATTACCTGAATCTCCGCTTCCCCGCTGGATTTGATCATAAGATGCTGGATTCAATTCCTGAACGTCCGGGAGTTTATTATTTCCACAATCAGGATGGAACAGTCATCTACATTGGTAAAAGTACCAATATAAGAAAACGAGTTCTCTCCCATTTTGCAAATAAGCAAACTAAGAAAGCAATTGAATTGCGAAATACGATCCGTGATGTATCATTCGAAGAAACAGGAAATGAATTGATCGCTTTATTACTTGAATCCGAAGAGATAAAAAATAATCAACCCTTCTTTAACAGAAGTCAAAGAAGAACAGTTTTTAATTACGGCATATTCAGCAGAATAAATTCAGAAGGTTACATAACTCTCTATTCAGAAAAAGTAAAGAATACAGAGGATGCGCTGATTACTGCCGGAAGTTTTGATGAGGCTGAAGCAATTTTACAGCGAATTCAAAGTAGAAATAATCTTTGTCAAAAGCTCTGCAGTACAAAGGAGATCAAACATGCTTGCTTTGGCTATTCAGTACATATGTGTAAAGGAGCATGTATTGGTAAAGAAGATGCCGATGAATACAATCTGAGAGCACAGAAAGCACTTGATAGTATTCAATATTCTCATCAGAATTTTATGATAATAGGATCAGGAAGAAATGAATCGGAAAAATCTGTTACACATATTGAGTCCGGTCGTTATATGGGATTTGGGTATTTCGATCCGCAATTTGTAACTGCACATCCGGAAGTGCTCAGAGAACACATCAAACCCAGAATCGACAATCGTGATGTACAGAGAATCATCCGTCACTTTCTCAACACCGCTTCACCATCCAATATTCTGACCTACTAAATGAAAATATTGACTCTTACTTTTTTGCTTGGAATAAGTTTGATCTTTTATGAAAGTTCATCAGGGCAAAAAAATGAAAATTTATTGCGATTAACTCTGCATACTTCAGAAAATTCAATTTACAATTTTTCCGAACTGGAAAAGTCTAAAGCAACAGTGATTGTTTTTTTTCTTACTGACTGCCCTGCTTCACAAAATTACACCCTGACAATTAATAAACTTCAGAAAAAATATGCAAAAGAAAATATTGCTTTTGATATGATATTCCCTGACACATATTCTTCCCTGGCTGAAGTGAAGAAATTCAAAACAGATTACAAATTGTCTATCCCTGCTATCCTGGATCCTGAATTAAAACTTACAAAACTTCTCAACGCAAAAGTTGCACCGCAGTGTTTTCTGATTGATGCAAATGGAAATATCGTTTATGATGGCCGGATTGATGACTGGTATTACAAACCGGGAAAAAAAGAACTGTGATTCTATCCAACGATCTTGACAATGCAATTTCAAAATTCATTGCAGGTAAAAAGATAGAACCGTCGAAAACCACTCCTATCGGATGTGTGATAAATTATTGAATGATGATTAAAAACAATTTTACATATTTTTCAATTATCGTCGTTTTTATAATCTCAGCGTGCAGTAATGATCGACAAGGGAAAGGTAAAGATTCGCAGCAGCTAACTTATTCTGAACACATCGCTCCGATTATTTATAAAAATTGTAGTCCATGTCACCGGCCCGGATCCGGCGCGCCATTTGACCTTATTACTTTTGATGATGTAAAAGGGCATTTAAAAACTGTACAACTTGCCATCAATGAAAGATTAATGCCACCATGGCCGGCAGATACATCGTACTCACATTTCAGAGACGAAAAAGTAATGACTTCATATGAAATCGCGCAAATTAATTCATGGATAAAAGAAGGAGCAATAAAACGTGACATAAAAAAACTGCTTCCCTCTCTTGAATTTTTCAGCGGAAGCATATCAGGAAAACCTGATCTGGTTCTGAAAATGAAATCTTATTCCATCAAAGGCAACAATAAGGATAATTTTATCATGCTAAAAGTTCCCTACGAATTTGAACGTGATACTTTCATCAAAGGTATAGAGATCGTTCCCGGAAATAAAAAACTTGTACATCATATCAATGCGCATTTAGTCCAGTATAATTATGGTGCTAAAAAAGAATATTCAAGTGGTAAGTCTTTTGTCGATACAGAAAAAAGTGATAAGCTTCATGCTTATGAAGTTCTGGATCTTAAAAATGATGATGGCACCTACCCGCTTCTTACTCCTTCTGTTTCAAATTACTTACCCGGAGTTGAAGCGGCAATGTATCCAAATGGAATTGGCGGATATAAAGTGAAAAAAAATGGAGCGATTCTGCTTGACAACATTCACTACGGGCCATCGCCTGTAGATACAACTGACGAAACACAGTTTAATATTTATTTCAGTCCAACAGCACCTTTACGACCAACTTCTGAATTTATTTTAGGAACCAGTGGGATTTCTCCGGTTACTCCGCCATTGATCATTCCGCCAAATGAAGTTAAAACTTTTACTACGCGATTCAAAGTTGAATCCGACATCTCCTTGCTTACCATAAATCCACACATGCATCTGTTAGGGAAAAATTTTATTGCCTATGCAATAAATCCGCAGGGCGATACAATTCCATTGATCAGAATAAAAAACTGGGATTTCAGATGGCAGTACTTTTACACTTTTGAAAGAATGCTGAAAATTCCTGCAGGGACTTCGATAATTGTAGAAGGAACATTTGACAACACAGTTAATAATCCGTTGAATCCTTTTAATCCACCACAAACAATCTCAGAACGTGAAGGAAGTATGCGAACAACAGATGAAATGTTTCAGTTGATCTGTACATTCATTCCTTATAAAACCGGCGACGAAAATATTTCACTGCAATCAAAATGAAAACATTTACAATCATAGAGCCTAAAACTGATTCTGAATACAACGAATATTACAGGATCCGTTATGAAATTCTGAGAAAGCCATGGAATCAACCTGAAAAATCTACTAAGGATGAAACAGAATTAACCTCTGTTCACCTTTTAGCTAAGGATGAAACCGGAAAAGCTGTAGCAACAGGCCGGATGCAGTTTAACTCTGAAGAAGAAGCTCAGATCCGTTCTATGGCAGTGATTGATGAATACCAAGGCAATGGGATCGGGAGTTTACTTATTGATCATCTCGAAAAAATTGCGCTGGAGAAAAAGATAAAAAGAATAACGCTCGACTCAAGAGAAAATGCTGTACAGTTTTATATCCGCAATGGATATAAAGTTATTGAGCCTTCTTACTTACTATTCGGATTGATAAAACATTTTAAAATGCAAAAAGATCTTTAATTCAACCGGATTACTTTGACTTCATCAGTGTAAAAGCAAAAGTTGTTCCTATTCCGGCAGTACTTCTGACATTGATCGTTTGCTGATGAGCTTCGATAATATGCTTTACGATTGCCAGACCCAGACCTGTTCCACCCTGCTCTCTTGATCTGCTTTTATCTACGCGATAAAATCTCTCAAAGATCCTTGGTAAATGTTTTGAGTCAATTCCAATACCATTATCTGTTACCTCTATCAGTAATTTTTCATCCATATCATAGAAGCCAACCTGCGTAGAGCCATTACGTTTTCCATACTTAATTGAGTTGATCATCAGATTTACAAGTACCTGTCTGATTCTGTCTTTATCTGCAACAACATAAAACTGGCGATCACTTCCTTCCTTAAAACCAACTTTAATATCCATTTCCTTTGCCTTCAATTCTATTGATTCGAAAACCTCATTCATGAGATCTCTGATATCAAATGTTCGTTGATCAAGAATAAGTTCACCGCTTTCCAGTTTAGAAATTGCTTCAAGATCATCGACAATTAATGTAAGTCTTTCTACAGACTTAGAAGCCCTCTGCAAATAATTCACATTCACTTCAGGATCATCCAATGCACCTTCCAGTAACGTATGAATGTATCCTTGAATATTAAACAAAGGAGTTTTTAACTCGTGAGAAACATTTCCAAGAAACTCTTTCCGGAAATTTTCCATCTGCTTTAATTGTGCGATCTCATCATTCCTGTCTTTCTCCCACTCTATCACTTCCTTGCCTACATTTGAAATAATATCATTGCTCAGATTGATCTTCTCAAGTGTTTTCTCTTTAGAATTCTTTTCTGTTGTAATTGTTTTGTAGATCAATTTGATCTTTCTGTAAATGAAAATCTCAAGTAAGGATTTGAAAATAATAAAAGTCGCCAGAAATGAGACAATGAAAATTGAAACACTATGAATCCAGATATTTTCAAAAAAAGAAAACCAGTTAAAAAGTGAAGCTGAAATCAATACAATTGATGACGAAAATAATGCAGCTAATAATGCAAGTACTCTTGGTGTTGGATTCTTCAATATATTTTTGTTTGACTAAAAATCAAATTTGTAACCTATACCCTTTACGGTCTTAATACTCTCTTCACCTATTTTTTCTCTCAGTTTACGAATATGAACATCAATGGTTCTGTCGCCTACAACTACCTCATTTCCCCATACTCTTTCAAGAATTTCATCTCTTGTAAAAACCTTTCCTGCTTTGGCAGCAAGCAATGCCAGCAATTCAAATTCCTTTCTTGGTAATTCGATCCGGGTATCCCCTTTCATTACAACATATTGTTCTCTGTTGATCACTAACTCACCGGCTGAAAAAACACTGCTTTTAGTACTTCCGCTTTCTTCAGAATTGTTATATCTTCTGAACAATGCATTGATCCTGCTCACCAAAACCCGTGGCTTGATCGGCTTGGTAATATAATCGTCTGCTCCAACATCGAATCCTGCAATCTGTGAATAATCTTCATTTCTTGCAGTAAGAAATGCAATCATCGTTTTTTTGAATTCAGGGATGTCCCGCAAGGCACGACATGTTTCTATTCCATCCATTTCCGGCATCATAATATCCAGTATGATCAGATCGGGATGAGTTTGTTTTGCCTTAACAATAGCCTCACGACCATTACCTGCTTTGAAAACTTCGTAGTTCTCCTTCTTCAAATTATACTCCATGAATTCCAGGATATCCGGTTCATCATCGACAAGGAGTATTTTCAACTTTTTATCTTTCATATTCGTGTGTGAAATTAACTGCCTTTTGCCGATTTCATGTTATGTAAATGTAAACAAAAGGTTACTTTGACTTCACATTGAACGGCTAAACTGCACACTTTCACTAAAGTAGTTTTAAAAGTCGAAGTGCCTGTGCATTTTCCGGATTAATTTTTAATACCCTGGAAATGTATTCTTTTGCCTGAACTTTCTGGTTTCGATAAACCATCAATCCGGCCATATTAAGTAAGGCTTGTTCGTTATCCGGGTCAGTATCCAAAGCAACCTTATACAACTGCTCTGCTTTTTTGTCTTCTTTATTAATACTCAACTCCAAAAATCCATAATTAATATAGGCAGCAACAAACCGTGGATTCTCTGAAATAATAAACCTATAGTTAGACCCTGACTTTTCATATTGACCTGTTTCAAATTGAAGGTCGGCAAGTTTTAGTCTGAAATCAGGATAAAATGGAGCAAGTTCTGTTGCTTTATTAAAGTAGAGCTCTGCGCTTGTTTTGTCACCCAATTCAGAAAAAGCCTGGCCAATTCTGTATGCCGTCCATGCATCATCATTTGAAAACGACTTTTTGTTTAATGCCGATAATGCATTTCCATGTTCAGAAACATATTTAAGAAGTCCTTGATAATCCTTTTTCAAAAATGCCCAACGAATCAACTCATTAAAATTCTCAATAATATCCTGCTTTGAATTATCATTTATATAACGTTTTGCTGAATCGAGAAAAACTTTATTAGTGACAAATTTCTCATAATATGAAAGGTAGGCAATACCTTTTGAACGATCGTCTGCTTCAGGATTATTGATACATGCAAGTTTAACAAACTCACGGATCTGTTCTTTGTCTGACCGAGAAACAGGCTTGCGGATCCAATGATCTGTTGTAGTAACATGCGGAATATCGATCGTTCCATTTTTAGGCATGTGGAAACTAACACAATTGTCCTTTTTCAAAGCCCGTTGTTTTGGATCTGCTGTACAATCATTTTCTGTTATCAAAGGATTTTTGCCACCTATAATTTTACCTGAAACGGAAGAATGGCAACTCTTACAAGCATTATTAAAACTTTCGCCTGCTGTACTTTTTACACTCACATGCGGATCATGACACGTGACACAGGTCATTGCATTTTTATAAGGTTCTTTCGATTTTAACTTTGAATTACTTGCTTCAGCAATTTTCAAAGAGGCAGTGAAACATTTACTCAGCTTCATGCGCTCTGCATGTGAGGCCATGATATGCTGATCGTCATCACCCTTATAAACCGGCATGAATATGTTCATCACTTCTGAAAGATGCATTCCGGGTTTAAAATCGAAAAATGATTTGTCTTTCATGAGCACTGCGTTTCCCTGCACATGACATCGCTGACACACATCCAGTTGCAAATTGATTTCAAGCTTTGCGGGATTTACAATTGAATAATCGATCTCGTTTTTTACATCAATCGTTCTTCCTGCTAACATTTCAATCTGATGCTTTTCGCCGGGTCCATGGCAACGTTCACAATCAATACCTGAAGGAACATTTATAAATTTATTGGCAGAGCCAAGAACCATTTCAGGGAAAGCATTGTGACAAGACATACATTCCAATTCTATTAACCGGTTGAAGCGGTTGTTAAAACCGTTTTCGTATCCCGGTGGCAGATCCCATTTTCCCGATTGCGTATAAAATGTTGCCGGCGCCTGATAGATGTATCCGTTCACATTTATCATGTGCGAATTCGTATGTTGTCCAGAACCTACGATGTAATTGATCTTTTCTTTTCTGAGATATGAAGTATCCTTGCCTGATAATCTGAATTCGGTAAGATAAAAACTATCGCCCTCCCAATGTGGAAAGTATGAGAGATTCCTATAATTATCCTTAATAACAGAATGTGCGGTGAAATTGCCGGCGGACTTTGCTTTAGATGCAGTATCAAATGACATACCCATTCCGGTATGCATAAAAGTTTCGAATTTATCGGAATGACATTGCTTGCATGCTTCCTTACCGATATAATTTGTGGAGTCTGAAAGTGAAGAATATTCCTTTACATTAATTTTTGAATCGGTTCTGTTGCATGACAAGAATATAAAAACCGAAAAGAAGATCAGTGCTCCTGCGTATACTACATTTTTAATACGCATCAATAGGATTATTTTTTGATGAGTTGCAAAGTGTATTCATCATAGAATTTTCCTTGTTCGTAGATCCAGTCTTGCTTTAATCCGGTAACTTCAAATCCTGCACGTTTAAACAGAGAAACACTACTTTCATTTTCTACGCGGATGTTAGAATAGATCTGATGCAGATCCAGAACTTCAAAACCATAATCCATGATCAGGTGTAATGCTTCTGTAGCATAACCCCTGCCTCTGTCAGCTTTATCTGCGATCAAAATTCCAATGCCGGCTCTTTTATTTTTAGGATCGAAATCGAAAAGATCAACACAACCGATTGAACGTGTGGTTTCATCTTCATCGGCCTCATCAAAATATTTCAGGTCGATCATTAATCGCAATTGTTTGTTCGTGTAAATATCCTGATGAACTTGTGTTACGAACTCCTCCAGAACAAATTTCGAAAAAGGAACCAGTGTTCCGCTCACACTCCAGATGGAACTGTCGTTCTCCCACTTATAAAGTTGATTGAGATCCGTTGGCTCCAATGCTCTCAAATGAATTAATTCGCCTACCAGTTGCATATAGATTTTGTTTGTCCGAATTTACGGATTGTTGTTCGAATATTGACGTAGTTGTGAAGTGAATTCTATGAACAATCAATTGTTCAAGTAGTGGCAAAAGTAAGTCTCCTATACTGCAAAACCAAATTTCAAATTATTACATTTCCGCTGAATGCAGCCACTGCAGGGCCTTCCAGCCAGATCTGATCAAATCGCTGTCCGTCTCCGTTAAAATGCACTTTCAATTTGCCACCCGGTGTATGAACTACGCACTCATCATTTTTTTTGATCTTACCTGAATAAACAGCAGCAATTACAGCAGCAGTTACCCCTGTTCCGCAAGAGAGCGTTTCGCCTTCAACGCCTCTTTCGTACGTTCTGACATGAATGGAATTGTCTTCGATCTGAACAAAATTCACATTTATTCCTTCAGCTTTATAATCATCAGAATTTCTGATCGCTTTTCCTTTTGATTCTACATTTACTTCTTTTACCGATTTTACAAAAGTGACGTAATGAGGCGAACCTGTATTCAGGACAATTGCTCCTTTTACTTTTTGAATTCCGAGGACATCAGCCATTTTCAACTTCACTATTAATGGCGTTTTTGAAACCAGTATTGCTTCATGCGGACCATCAAAAGCCAGAAAATTTGTTTCTTCTTTGATGAGTTTTAAAGTATGAGCAAAAGCAACAGCGCATCGTCCCCCATTACCGCACATCGATCCGAAATTTCCATCAGAATTGTAATAGACCATCTCAAAATCAAATCCATCCTTCTTAACGATCCTGATCAAACCATCGCCACCTATTCCAAAGTGACGATCACATAATTTCCGGACTTGTTCTGTGGAAAGAGGAAAATTATTCAATCGATCATCGATCATAATGAAATCGTTTCCCGTACCGTGGTATTTATGGAATGTTATTTTCATTTGAGTGCTGCCGGTAGATCAGTGTTTTTAATAGTAGAAAAAGCAATAAATTCATCTGAAGGATTTAACCTGAAATAATCCTGACCATATTTCATCATCAATTTATCTTCAACAAAATATAGCTTAACAGCATCAGGCTCTTCAATACCAAATAGCACCAGTTTATTTGAAGCCAGTTTATAGCCTTTGTAATTTACCGGCGACAACCAGAATTCAACTTCGTAATTTTCGTCCTGCGACTTTGAAGTTTCAACAAGACCTCCGGAAGGATTGAGTTTATTTGCTGTTGACTGTGATAAAGAATTTTCGGCAGCTTTTTTTGTCTCTTCGATTTGAATTCCTGTAACTTTCAATGTATGAACAACGAGAAGTTGATCCTGTTTAACAACTACATTCTCTTCCTCGGAAAGAATTTCGGGATTCAGAGAATCCTGAGTGATTACTTTTTCTTCAACAGATAATTCCGGATTGGAACTCTCCTTTACTCCCTCCGCTTCACTTGAAGTTTGATTTGTTTTGTTAGAAGATGTTGCAATTGAAGGCGTAGGATCCTTGATCTTTTCAACATCGTTCTTCCTGAAAAGATCCCAGCTGAAAATACGTTTACGACTCTGTAAAGTTCCTGTCCCAAGATATTGCCATAGCGTAATTCCAATTGCAGTAATAAATAAAAAAGTCAGGATCAGTTTTAACCCTGATGGAACTAATGGTTTCTTATAGCCAATTTGTGTTACTATGGATTTCTCCAGTCTTGTATCTTCAGCAATTTGAATTGATTCAATCAGCAGGTTATGAAATGAAACCTGTTTTCTGAAATTCGAATCCTGCTCCAGTTTATCCATGAACTCCTTTAGTTCAACGCCACTTAGCGAATTATCGATATAACGATCAATCAAAGATCTTTCTTGCGTTGTCATATCAGGATTCAATTCCGGTGTTAAGTCTTGCCTGAGCGATCTGACGAAACTGGTTTAATGATTTGTGAACTTCAAATTCTGCAATCACGGGATTACTGAATTCAAACCGAACTGCAATTTCCTCAAAAGTGAGTTTCTCTGTATATCTCGCACTTAAAAGTTTTTTGCTTTGCTCATCGAGAATGGTAAAACACGATGCCGCAGCATCTCTTTCGATTTCCGAGGCAGGTAAGATCGCAGGCTGACGTTTGAATTTTCTGCTTTCTTTTTCTTTACTCAAATGTTCATTGAGAAGGTTATAAATGTATTTATCCAGGTCCACATGCGTTGATAAACGATTTTGCTGAATGTCTCTGAACATTTTGACAAGTACCTTTGCAAAAATGGCAGGTGTGGCAGTATCTGAAATGCCTTTTCTTCTTAACCACCGACGTGAAGACTGAAAATATTTTTTACTCAATGCAAAAAGAGTTTCTTCCTTTCCATTACGGATAGAATTGATTACTTCTTCATTGGATTTGTGCGAGATCATCAGAGTGCAAAAGTAGAAAATTAAGGGGACTTTCCCTCTTAAATGCTGAATCACAATAACATATATTGAACAATTAAACTGACAATTAAAGCCCGATACTGAACTGAATTTCAATCATTTACACAAATTGAGTTGGAGATTAAATATAAAACCAGAAAGATTTGTACAGGACTTTTATCAGACGACCTATCTGATTATTAATTGTCATACATACCGATAATCATTTGGAACTTTAGTCTGAAGATGAATTATTATTGAAGATTTTAAAACATAAACAAAACCATAGACTAAAAAGATGCGTTGATTCGTTAGAAGTATTACAAGAGCGAAAAAAGAAAATACGGATCTTAAATCTTAATTTTTCTTAACAGCCGCTTAACTAAAATTAACCGTTCCATTCATATTTGCTTCATTGATAAAAGGTGAATTTTGATGGCATAAAAATTGACAAATAAATTTTCAAAAAAAAGAAAGCTATGTTAAACAAAATGAAAAAAGCAATTGGCACATTACTGATTGCCGGATTAGGTGGACTAGCCGGTGCTTCTCTTTATTCAAACTATTCAGACAGCAGTATTTCCACACGTAACATTTCTGATAAACAGAATGTCGCTTTCGTAAATCTTCCTGCAGCATCACAATCCAACATGACGGATTTTACAAAAGCTGCAGAAATGTCGGTACATGCAGTTGTGCACGTAAAAACATATTACACCTCTCAAGCAGTTAGTCCCTTTGGTGGAAACCCTTTTGATTTCTGGGGAAGACAACCGCAACGTCAGCAAGAAGGAAGTGGTTCAGGAGTTATCATTACACAAGATGGTTACATTGTAACGAACAACCACGTCGTTGATAATGCAGAAAAAGTTGAAGTGACTTTAAATGACAATCAGAGTTACACAGCAAAGGTAATCGGAACAGATCCTTCTACAGATCTGGCGTTGCTTAAGATTGATGAAAAAAATCTACCATTCATAGCCTATGGAAATTCCGATGATGTAAAAGTCGGCGAATGGGTTTTGGCAGTTGGAAATCCTTTTAATCTTACCAGTACAGTAACAGCAGGTATTATAAGTGCTAAAGCAAGGAACATTGGAATTTTACCTGATCAATATAAAATTGAATCTTTCCTTCAGACTGATGCAGCAGTAAATCCGGGAAATAGCGGCGGGGCTTTGGTAAATACAAATGGGGATCTGGTTGGAATCAATTCAGCCATAGCTTCCAATACCGGAAGTTTCGCAGGGTATTCATTTGCGATTCCTGTTAACCTTGTAAGAAAAGTAATGGATGACCTTGTTGAATTCGGAAGTGTTCAGCGTGGATTCATTGGAGTATCTATCCGTGATATCGATTCAAAACTTGTTGAAGAAAAAGGTTTAAAACCAACGCAGGGAGTATTCGTTGCCGGACTAACAGAAGGTGGCGCAGCTGCTGAAGCAGGATTAAAAGAAGGCGACATCATTCAGAAAGTTGGTAACGTTTCTGTTACCTCCACTCCTCAATTACAGGAACAAATTGGAAGATATCGCCCGGGTGATAAAGTTGCAGTTGCAATTTTAAGAGACGGAAAAGCGGAAAACCTAATGGTAACACTCCGAAATAAAGATGGAGATACTAAAATCGTAAAAGTTGAAGAGTCGTTGAGTTTACTTGGTGGCACATTTGAAAATGCATCGCAGGATGAAAAATCAAAACTCAAGATCCGGGGTGGTGTTAAGATCTCAAAATTACTAGCAGGTAAATTAAGAAGTGCAGGCATTCAGGAAGGATTTATCATTACATCGATCGATAAGAAACCGATTACATCAAAAGATGATCTTGAAAATGCTTTAAAGACAAAACAAGGTGGGGTTCTGATCGAAGGTGTTTATCCGAATGGAATGAAGGCGTATTATGGGTTCGGAATTTAAGTGGATTGCGGATTGCGGATTGCGGATTTTGTACTATTCAAAGCTTCTGCTAATCTTAAAGGTCGAATTGAAAAATCTTAAAATTTAAAAGAGCCGTAAATAATCTTTACGGCTCTTTTTATCGAAAAAGTGTCAGAAAGTGCATTTTGGGTGCGGTTTTTGATGTAATAAAAAAGATCGCTGCTTATTAATCTTTTTTCAACAATCCGGAGTAGTTATTAACCGATTGTTGACAAAAACTTGCTTCGCCTTTAGCTAAGGCTTATCTTTGCAGCACTATTAAAAAACAGATTTTTCGTCAAAATCTGCGTATTTTCTAACTTAAAATCTCTCGTCTAACCATGCGTCAGCTCAAAATAACCAAATCGATCACTAACAGAGAAAGTCAGTCTCTGGAGAAATATTTACAAGAAATTGGCCGTGAAGAGCTTATTACCGCAGAAGAAGAAGTTCGGTTAGCACGTAAAATTAAAGAAGGTGATCAGAATGCACTTGATCGTCTTACTAAAGCCAACCTGCGTTTCGTTGTATCTGTTGCAAAGCAGTACCAGAATCAAGGTCTCTCTTTACCCGATCTTATTAATGAAGGAAATTTAGGACTGATCAAAGCAGCAAAACGTTTTGATGAGACTCGTGGTTTCAAATTCATTTCTTATGCAGTTTGGTGGATCCGTCAAAGTATCCTTCAGGCATTAGCTGAACAATCCAGAATTGTTCGTCTTCCGCTTAACCAGGTTGGGTCACTTAATAAAATTTCAAAAGCATATTCTAAACTTGAACAGGAATTCGAACGCGAACCTTCTCCGGAAGAATTAGCGAAGATCCTGGATATTCCAACTGAAAAGATCGCCGACACTATGCGTGTAAGTGGTAAACACGTTTCAATGGATGCTCCCTTCGTTCAAGGTGAAGATAACAGTCTGATCGACGTATTGGAGAATGCAGATTCTCCGCGTGCAGATGGTCTGTTAATGAATGAGTCTCTTCAAAAAGAAATTGACCGTTCTTTAAGTACACTTACTGAACGCGAACGTGAAGTGATCCGGTTATTTTTTGGAATTGGAATGCCACATGGACTTACTCTTGAAGAAATCGGAGCAAAATTCGATCTTACACGTGAGAGAGTTCGCCAGATCAAAGAAAAAGCAATTCGTCGCTTACGTCATAAATCAAGAAGCAGATTATTAAAAGCGTATCTTGGATAATCTTCCTTATAACATCATGACCTTATAAATCATTTACAGACAGCTTTCATCAAAAATGAAAGCTGTCTGTGTTTTAATAAAACCTGAACACAAAATAAAACCCCACTCAATTATGTCAACTGAGGCACTAAAAAATCAATCAAACGTCAATCACAAAGACAATTACGAAAACGAACTGGCAGACTGGATCCAGCAGGAGAAATCTGCAATTGCGTTGATACACGTTGCAGGAACATTGTGGTTTGATAAATCAGTAGAACTTGTTCTTTTCAGAAATCAACTCGTTGACAGAAGCGCCAGCGAAATTTTGAATCTGCATCAGTACAGCAAACAAATGGTCAACAGACCGATCAATGTTATCGATACACTTGCTCTGGCAAAAGAGATGAACAAGGTAGACCTTGCTCCTTCCCGCATCGACATTGGCAAACTTGCTGCTGAATGGGTTTCAGAAAGAAAAAATTATAAGACCACAGAAGATTTTATCGGCGATAAATTAAAGGACTTCATCGGAAAAGGTAAACGGGTTATGGTACCTAAAGATGTTGTGTTATATGGTTTCGGTAGGATCGGTCGGATCTTAATGCGTGAATTGATTTCTCAGGCAGGAAAAGGAGAACAACTTCGCCTCCGCGCTGTAGTTACCCGTAATAACAGTGATGAAGATATTGCAAAACGTGCCGATCTTCTTCGCAATGATTCAGTTCATGGGGCTTTCCCCGGAACGGTTATTGAAGATTTTGCAAATAAAGCATTGATCGTAAACGGACATTCAGTTCAGATGATCGCTGCTAATGATCCGGGAGCAATTGATTATACATCGTATGGTATCAATAATGCATTGATCATTGACAACACAGGAGTTTCACGTGATCGTGAAGGTCTTAGTAAACATTTAAATTCAAAAGGTGCGAGTAAGGTTTTACTTACAGCTCCCGGCAAAGGCGATGTTCCGAATGTTGTTTATGGTGTGAATGAAGAAAGCTTCGATCATCAGTCAGAAACTATTTTCTCAGCAGCCAGCTGTACTACGAATGCAATTGTACCGGTATTAGCTGTTATTGAAAAAGCACTGGGAATTGAAAAAGGACATATTGAAACAATTCACTCTTATACAAACGATCAGAATCTCCTTGATAACTATCACAAGAAATATCGTCGTGGAAGATCTGCTGCTTTGAATATGGTTATCACTGAAACGGGAGCAGATAAAGCTGTTGCAAAAGTTCTTCCTCCGCTTGCAGGTAAATTGACAGGTAATGCAGTGCGTGTACCAACTCCTGATGTATCGCTTGCTATCCTGAACCTGACAGTAAAAAAAGAAACAAGTAAAGACGGAGTAAATGAAATTCTGAAAAACGCTGCTCTTAATGGACCATTGGTTGAACAAATTCAATATTCAGTTTCAAACGAATTAGTTTCAACTGACCTTGTCGGAAATCCTTGCGCTTCTATAGTAGATAGTCCTGCTACAATTGTTTCCAAGGACAACAAGAGTCTGGTTCTTTATGTATGGTATGATAATGAATATGGTTACTCTCGTCAGGTTGTTAGATATGCGAAGTATCTGGCGGATGTGATTCGACTTAGATATTATTGATTGCAGCCTATTCGGGATTCGTAAAATGGTTTAAAGTGTTTAAGGGGTTTAAGGTGTTTCGAAACACTTTAAACCCCTTATCAATTTAAACCCTATTTATCTATGAATGCGGTAAAAGCAAAAATTACTCAACCCCATATTCAACAACTACCATTTTGTACTCCAACCCTTTCACAACCTGACCATTCGTTTTTCCGAGGTCGTTGTGTTCTTTGTAGATCATGCCTACACCGGCGGCATATTTTTCATTGCCATAAATGGTTTCTACAAAATTATTTTCGTCGATCTGTATAACACTCAGCGTTGAGTCGAAAGACAATCCATTCAGAACATCGCTCTCGTGAAAATAATCGTAATAGTAAAGTTCTTCTTCCGTATTGGAATCATTTCCATTCCATGTTATTGTTGCATTGATCGGAAACGAAAGTTTGTGATACTTGATATTTTCTTCCGTGAGATAAGCACTGGTTGATGAAAGATATTGTGTCCAGACTTCTGTCAATTGCCATGGCAGAGTATCACTATTCCGGTGATATCGGAGCCGTACTTGGTTTACCCTGCCTTCAAGATCAACGAATGAACTGTCGATCTTATCTTTGATCTGAAAATGATAAGAGAAAACCGAATCATCATTGTTGTTGTCGGTTTCGGAATGATAGATCGAATCTACATCGTAGATTATATATTTTCCGCTTTCTGTCGGGAAGTAATTATATGATAATGCAGGAGCCTCTACACTTTCTTTCTTACATGAATACCATGTAAAAGCCGTAAGGCTAATTAGCAACAAAAAAATGTTTTGCTTTTGCTTTATCATTTCAGAATTATCTTTCGATAAATCCGCCGCCGATCACATCATCTCCATCATAAAATACAGCACTTTGTCCGGGAGCAACTGCTGTAACAGAATTGTGAAAAGTTACTTTCACCCTGTCACCGACTTGCTCAAGCGTACTCATTGTGCCTTTGTCTTTATAACGGATGCGTGTAAGGACTTCGGTAGCATTGTCTAACGAAGTGTATTTTATAAGGTTCACATTTTTGACCCACATCTCCTGCTTCTTCAATTCGTCATAAGAACCAAGCACTACGGTATTAGTATCGGGCTTAATTTCAACAACATAAGCAGGGTCACCTAAAGCAACCTCAAGACCTTTTCTTTGGCCAATTGTATAGAATGGATACCCTCTATGTTTTCCAAGGATCTTGCCTTCAGTATTCACAAAAAGGCCGTCGTTTAACCGCTCTTCTATACCTTCAACCTTACCTTTCAAAAATGAACGATAATCATTGTCAGGAATAAAGCAGATCTCATATGATTCAGGCTTTTTTGCCAGCTCATGAAATCCCATGTCTTCAGCCATCTGACGAATTTCAGATTTGTGATATTTACCTACAGGGAAAATTGTTCTCGAAAGACATTCCTGGCTAACGCCCCAAAGCACATAACTTTGATCTTTCCATTCATCCTTGCCTTTGCTTACTACATACCTGCCATTCACTTCACGGACGTTTGCATAATGTCCGGTAGCTATGAATTCACAGTCGAGCATATCGGCACGTTTCAAAAGTGCTTCCCATTTGATATGAGTATTACAGCGTACGCAAGGATTTGGAGTTCTGCCTGCTAAATATTCATCTACAAAATCATTAATGACATGATTTCCGAATTCTTCACGGATATCAATGATATAATGCGGAAAACCTTTTTCAACAGCTATTGAACGGGCGTCATTTATAGAATCCAAAGAACAACATCCAGTCTCCTTTTTAGTACTTCCGGAAGACTGATAATCCCATGTTTTCATGGTCATTCCCACCACTTCATAACCTTGCTCATGCAAAATCATAGCAGAAACGGAGGAATCTATTCCACCGCTCATTGCCATCAATACCCGACCTTTTGAACTCATTGTTTACTCTTATATGAATTGCAAAGATAGGGAATCAAGACTTGGATAAAAACTTATTTGGGAAACAGAGTTCTTATTTCCCGCAGATCCCGATAGCTTTCGGGATCGCAGAGAAATCGCAGAAATTATTGTTCATTGGGTTCTTTAACCTCAATTGGGCCTTTGTCATCCGTTGAGGGATTCAACCAGACACCTTTTTTATATTCGTCCTCACTTTCCAGGACTCCATTTTCAGAATAATTCTGCCATTTACCTTCTTTCAAGCCATTTTTATAAATGCCTTTCTGCCAGACCTTGCCATTAGGGTGAAAAATTGTTAAAAGGCCTTCAAACCCACCATTTTTCATTACTCCACTCACCTTTGGGGTACCGTCCATAAAAAACTCTTTATAAACTCCATTCTGAATATCCTTCTTATAAATGACTGTCCGTGAAAGCTGACCATTTGGATAAAATAATTTCAACTCCCCTTCTTTCTTGCCTTTGATGTAAAACTCCTCTGACGATTTTTTTCCCATACGATCATAATAGACCCAGAGACTGTCTTTGATTCTATCGATGTATTTTCCTTTTGCCATGAGACCACTGTCTTCTGAAAAAATCTCTGCATCATTTATCTCACTCATTCCTCTGAATTTCAAAATCGATTGTGGCTTGCCGCTTTTATAAAATGTTTTGAATGTACCGGTATGTTTCCCATCCTTATAAACTCCTTCTGAAAAAAGAACATCGTTAGAATAATATTTTTTCCAGATTCCTTGTTTCAAACCTTTGGCATCAGTACGGTTGATCGTATCGCCTTTGAAAATATTAAACTTCTGCGCGCTTCCTGTTGTAGAGATAAACAGTAAGCATAGAATTATTAGAATGTTTTTCATGCTGTAAATATAACGTTTGTTTGAAGCGTTCAATTGTGGTTTCCTGTTCATTCTGCCCGACTTTTTAAATCGTCTTGTTTATAATTTGAAATTTAACAAATCCATGATATACAACTTCTTCATTTCCATACTTTCGGGCTTTTAACGAGTATTTTGCGGTTTATAGAAAAATACTACATTGCGTCCTACTAAAATTCAAATCATCATATGAATACACCCTCTACCAATACAGGACATCCGCGCGGACTGTACCTACTCTTTTTCACAGAAATGTGGGAACGGTTTAGTTACTATGGAATGCGCGCCATTTTTATTTTATACATGACAAAGGCCTTGTTGTTTGACAAAGCACTTGCTTCAAATGTATATGGAAGTTTTACCGGATTGGTTTATCTCACTCCATTGTTAGGAGGTTATCTATGCGACAGATTCTGGGGTAACAGAAGAAGTATCCTCATTGGTGGTATTATGATGGCTGTCGGACAATTTTTACTTTACTTAAGTGGCAGTGCTGTTTCTGATGGCGCTCAAAGTGGATCTGCAATTACATTTATGTGGATGGGACTAACTCTGCTTATCGTAGGAAACGGATTTTTCAAACCGAATATTTCAACGATGGTTGGACAGTTGTATCCGAAGAATGATTCAAGGATAGACGGTGCATTTACCATTTTTTATATGGGTATCAACATGGGTGCTTTTTTCTCACCACTTGTCTGCGGAGGATTTTCAGAATTCAAATACGGATTTCTTGCTGCGGCAATCGGAATGGTTATCAGTTTGATCTCTTTTGAATTATTAAAGAATAAACATCTTGTTGGACCGGATGGAAAACCTATTGGAATGCCGGTTGCGAAAGTGGATATGAAAACTTATGGAACTATCATCGGTTCAATTGCCCTTATCTTTTGTCTGCTCAACTTTCAGAATATTGTAAAAGGAATTTTCGGTGCCGATGCAGTTGCCAATCCTGATTCACTTGGACATACGATCGCTAATATAGATCTGGTTGCCTATCTCATTTATGCATCACTTGTGTTGATGCCAATAATTATACTTACTGATAAGTCTCTGACAAAAGACGAAAGAGAACGAATCATTGTGATCTTCATACTTGCCTTTTTTGTGATCTTCTTCTGGGCATGTTTCGAGCAGGCCGGAGCATCTCTTACATTATTTGCCGATCAACAAGTAGACAGAGCAATTAATATTCACATCAGTCGCTTTGTTATTGCAGGTGCAGGTGCTGTTCTTATTTATTTTCTGGGTAAAGCATTTGGATGGTTTTTTGAATGGTCTAAAAAACTATTTTAAGTATTCAAGGTATCGGTGCAATTGCAATTGTCGCAATGGCATTTGCAGGAAGTATTCCTGATATCCACCTTAGCGAATTCCCTTCACCTTGGTTTCAATCGATCAATCCACTTGCCATTATTGTTCTCGCACCATTCTTTACAATGATGTGGGGTAAACTTGCTAAAGTAAATATGGAACCATCATCGCCTTTGAAGATGGCTATGGGTTTAGGACTTGTCGCTTTAGGATATGTGATCATTGCTTATGCAGTCAGCGGCATAGATCCTTCTACAAAAATTGCTATGTTCTGGTTATTTGCTTTATACATTGTACATACAATGGGTGAACTATGCCTATCTCCTATCGGATTAAGTATGGTTAGTAAACTTGCTCCGCTTCGTCTTTCATCCTTAATGATGGGAACCTGGTTTTTGGCAAATGCTGTTGCAAATAAATTTGCCGGTACATTAAGCGCACTAATTCCACCGGGAGCCGGTGAAGAACCTGCAGAAGCCGGAGCTGCAATTCCAAGTTTCTTAGGAATTGAGATTTCCAATCTATTCATCTTCTTCTGTGTATTCATCGTTCTTAGTGGTGTTGCTTCATTAATTCTACTTGCATTGTACCGCAAATTGTTGAAGATGATGCATGGCGTTAATTGATCATAATTGTAATTTGTAAATAGTAATCAGATTATATTAATTAGTGATTGGGGGGCAGATACAAAATGAAATTCAATTCTCGAATTACCAAATATACATTTGCTCATGAAAAAGACACTTCCCCTCCTGACGTTCCTCCTTTCACTCTTCGTAAGTGGATATGGCCAGTCGGCAAAAAACGAATCAATAAACTGGATCTCTTTTGAGGAAGCGTTGAGCAGATCTTCGAAAGAACCGAAGAAGATCTTTATGGACATTTATACTGACTGGTGTGGTTGGTGTAAGAAAATGGATAAGTCTACATTTACCGATCCGGTTGTGATCGATTATCTCAACAAACATTTTTATTCTGTGAAACTGGATGCTGAGACCAAAGACACTATTACATACAAAGCCAAAGATTACACATTTGTTCCAGCTTACAAATCAAATGAGGTAGCTGCTTATCTTTTGAACGGACAAATGGGTTATCCGACTTCAGTTTATCTGGATGAAAAAACTGATCCCATCACTGCTGTTCCCGGATATTACACAGCAGACCAGTTACTCCCGATCTTGAAATATTTTGGAGAAGACATTTACAAAATAAAAAAATGGGAAGAGTATCAGGCTGAGTCAACGAAATGATTCTTTGCAGAGTCTTTTCTTTTTCCCTCAATAGCTTCATTTTCATGCAACTTTGATTTTATTGCCAACTAATCCGAAAATTAGATTTGCGGAGGTGAAATAATTCGGTATTTTTGCCGCCCGTTCCGGAAACGGAAATGGAATATATGGTGATTGTAGCTCAGCTGGTTAGAGCACTAGATTGTGGTTCTAGGGGTCGCGGGTTCGAACCCCGTCCTTCACCCTTCTTAATTCCCTTGGACTCACAGGTTCAAGGGATTTTTTTTGACTAAAATTGATTGTCTCTCCTTTTTCGTCTTTCGGTATTCCACGAAAAAAGAAAAACATTTGATTCACAAAAATCCGTTTCGTCTAAAAGCAGTACCTTTACCATAGAATAACAAATGGACGAAAAAGTATTGCTTAATGTTGAAGGAATGGATTGCGCAAACTGCGCTCTTTCGATTACACGTTCCTTACAAAAATCCGGATTTAAAGAAGTCACAGTTAACTTTGCTACCGGAGAAGTTTTATTTGATGTTATTGAACCTGTTAAAGTTGATGAAGCTGTTTCCAATATAAAGAAGCTTGGATATTCAGTTGTAAAAAGATCTGATCAACTGAATCAACAGACTGAACTTAGTCTTCCCGGAAACTCTTATACTGTTACAAGAAATAAATTTCTGATTGCACTCCTTTTTACAATTCCCTTGTTCTTGCACATGTTCGTTCATCTGAACATTTTACATGACCCATATTTTCAATTAATCTGTTCTCTTCCTGTCCTCTTTATCGGAATCACACATTTTGGCAAGAGTGCTTATTTCTCCATCCGCTCCGGTGTGCCTAACATGGATGTATTAATTGTGATCGGTTCAACGGCGGCCTTCGTATATAGTATCCTTGGAATGTTTCTATATCCGGAAAGTACAGCCAACTATTTATTCTTTGAAACAGGTGCAACAATAGTAACATTGGTTTTGCTGGGAAATCTGATCGAACAAAAGTCAGTTAAGCAAACCACGACAGCTTTAAAGGACCTTGCATCACTACAACCATCTAAAGCGAAAATTATAATCTCACGAAATGGAAATGAAGTTATCGAAGAAATTGCGATCGAAGAAATCCAAAAGAACGACATTTTACTTTTCAATACCGGCGATAGAATTGCTGTTGATGGCGAAATAGAATCAGGAACCGGTACCACTGATGAATCTATGCTAACCGGTGAAAGTCTTCCTGTATCAAAAACTGCAGGCGATAAAATTACCGGAGGTACAGTCTTGATCGAAGGTTCTGTCAGAATGAAAGTTGAGCGAACAAGTAAAGATTCTGCACTCGCTAAGATCATAGAACTTGTAAAGATCGCACAAAACAACAGACCGGATATACAAAAACTCGGAGATAAGATCAGTGCTATCTTTGTGCCTGTAGTTTTACTGATCTCAATTGTTACTTTTCTGGTTGCAGCTTTCGTCGCCAACTTGCCATTATCAAAAGCTCTGCTTAACAGTATAGCTGTTCTGGTAATTTCTTGTCCATGTGCAATGGGCCTGGCAACACCTACGGCTGTGATCGCAGGAATAGGACGTGCAGCAAAAAATGGGATCCTGATCAAAGGTGGTTCAACATTGGAACAAATGGCAAAGATCAAGACCATAATTTTTGACAAGACCGGTACACTCACGACAGGTAAATTCCGTATAAAGAAAATAACTGCTGAATCACAATCTGAAAGTGAAATCAAATCTATCCTGTATTCTATCGAATCTTATTCATCACACCCGATCGCAAAATCGATTCAATCAGAGTTGAAGGAATTTGCCTCGACAGCAATAAAATTTAAAACAGTTCAGGAAGATAAAGGAATTGGAATAAATGCAACAACAGAATCCGGAGATCTGTATAGCGCAGGCTCATATATGATGGTCAAACATTTTATTTCAAAAGACGAGCATAATATATATCTGTTAAAAAACAATAAACTGATTGCAACGATTGATATTGAAGATGAAATAAAACCCGGAGTGAGAAGTTTGATTTCAAAGTTGAGAACATTGGGAATTAGAAGTGTCCTTCTTAGCGGCGATAAAAAAATCAGGTGCGAAGAAATTGCATTAGAATGCGGCATTGAAGAAGTATATTCCGAAAAACTTCCACATGAAAAGAGCAAGATCCTGGCAGACTACATGAAGGTTAGTCCAACAGCCATGTTTGGTGATGGCATCAACGATGCTCCTGCACTTTCCATGGCCAGTGTTGGTATTTCAATCAGTAATGCTTCGGATGTTGCTATTCAATCGTCACAGATTATTCTACTTGACAAAAATGATCTTTCTATTTTATTAAAAACAATTACAATCAGCCGGCTCACCTATTCTACTATCAAACAAAATCTTTTCTGGGCATTCTTTTACAATACTGTTGCCATTCCATTTGCAGCTTTCGGCTTTCTGAATCCGATGATAGGTGCTTTGTCGATGGCTTTCTCTGATGTAATTGTAATTGGCAATTCATTACGTTTGAAAACCCGGAAGATTTCATAAATTGCCTTCTCTAAATTTACTTTTATAAGAACTCCTGCAAATATATTGATGATCGCTAAGTGGTATCCTTATCCGGAGGATCCCCAGTTTGGCGTTTTCATTCAAAAACACGCAGAGGCAATTGCAATCGATAATAAAGTCGTTGTATTATTTGCTCATTCAATAGCCAATCTCCCTGTAAAGTATCAATTCGATATTTCGCAAAAAGAAAATTTGTTTGAAATAATTATTTCTTTCCGAAAGGATGAGTCAGCATTTGCAAATTTAATAAACGGCTTGCGATATTTTTCAGCGATCAGAAAAGGCGTTAAGAAAGGACAAACTTTTTTCCTGAAGCCCGATCTTATCCATGCCTACATCCTGCTCCGTACTGCTGTTGTTGCAAATTACCTGTCATTGATTTTAAAGGTACCTTATGTGGTAAATGAGCAATGGTCCGGTTACGCTACCGGTAAATTCTCCGAAGGGAATTTTGTAAAAAAAGCACTTACTAAATTCCTTGTAAAGAGATCATCCGGATTAGTAAGTGTTTCAAATTTCTTACTCGATAAAATACATGCATGTGGAATATCGAATGAAAATGAAAAAGTAATTCCTAATTCAATTGAAGTAATAGCAAATTCAAACATTACAAATAAAGAAAAAGTGAATGTTCTTCTGGTAGCTGATCAGGTTGATGAAATAAAAAATATCAGTGCAGTAATCAGATGTGTTGCTTCGATCAAAGATTCATCTCCGGATTTTGAATTGCGGATAATTGGTCAGGGAAAAGATAAAGAAATGCTGATCGAAATTGCCCGAGAGCTTGGTGTATTAAATTCGAATGTGATCTTTGAAGGCTTAAAGTCGAATCCAGAAGTTTATCAATATCTGCAGAAAAGTGATTTCCTTGTGATGAACAGCAGGTTCGAAACTTTTTCACTTATCTGCTGTGAAGCCTTGAGTTGCGGAAAACCGGTTTTAGCCACCCGTTGTGGTGGACCTCAGGAATTTATTGATGATGAAGTTGGAGTACTTATCGATGTTGATGATGATGTACAATTGGCAAAAAAATTCCACTTTATGCTTACCCATTACAACCAATTTGATAGTCAAAAGATCATTTCAAAGGTAAAGGATCGATTCAGCAAGGAAACTGTTAAAAAATTGTATGGAGAATTCTATAAAAAGGCTCTCGGTGATGATTAAAACGCCGTTTTTAGAATCTGCCTGACTTTCGGCAATTCTAATTTTCTGAAATTGAGTCTGTCACCATAAAGCCACAAAAACTGATTTTAACTCATTTATAGAGTTAAAATATGTTTGGATTAGAGAATGATTTCTTTAAATTTGTGCGAGAAAATTGAAACTGTAATGCTAATCTGGTCCTGCGGATCAAATACCGAAAGTCTTTCTCCCAATTCGATTGATTACAACTTCTTAGATGAGGAACACTTTTTGAATGTCATTATTGTATCAAATTTCCCTTCTTCATCGGGGATTGTTTCTAAATCACTTAACTTCGTCTGATAAATCAGAAATTATACTAACCTAAAATCAAATTTATAATGAAAAAAAAATTACTCTTATTGTTAACCTTTGCGGTTAGCTTAAGTGCGCAAGCTCAGAATTCGTCTCGGATTCCGCAAGGATTTCGTAAGGCTACTATCCCGGCTGCCATTAAAAACCGTGCTGTTACTATTGATGCAAGAAAAAGTAGTATTGATAACGGAATTCCGTTTAACCAATCGACAAACCCTGTAACAAGTCCGCGCCTTTCTGTACCTCAGTCAAACAGAATTGCAGGTGGTCTTATCAGTGAGGTTGCGGTAGGTCACACTTTTTATGATCTTCAAACAAACAATGCAATCAGTAACAGAATTGTTTATAATGATGATGGGTCTTATTCAGTTGCATGGACGTACAGTCCATTTGACAATGATTTACTTTATCCTCTTCGTGGAACTGGTTACAACTATTCTGCTGATGGTATTACTTGGCAGTTTCCGGGCGTACCGGGCTTCCCTGGTCCCAATACAAGAATTGAAAATGAGAGAACAGGTTTCACTAATATCGTGAATACAACTTCAGGATCTGAATTTGCTGTAGCTCACGGATTAACAGCTATGACTATGACTTATCGTCCTGTTAAAGGAACTGGTGCATGGACAACAAGCAAACCTTGGGGTAATAATACTACTGACACATGGCCAAAAGCTATTGCAGGTGGAAACAACATGGCGTATGCAATTTTCCAGGGAGCTGGCGTTACTGATCCTCCTGTTCCTGTATTAGGACAACAAGGACCATTCTTTTTCTCAAGATCTACAGATGGTGGAGTTACTTGGAGTCCGAAAGAAGTTCTTCCGGGTACAGACTCAACTTTCTATAAAGGTTTTGGTGGAGATGAATATGCAATTGATGCAAGAGGAAATACTGTAGCTATTGTTCTTGGTAGTACTATCACTGACCTTATGTTATTGAAGTCAACTGATGCTGGACTTACCTGGACTAAAACTATTATTTACAGATGTCCAATTCCTATGTTTGATACAAATGGTATGACATCAGATACAAATGCAGATGGCGTAGCAGATACAGTTATGTCTCATGGTGGTGATCAGGCAGTAGTGATTGATGAAAATGATTCTTGCCATATATTTTTCTCTGATGTACGTTGGATGAGAGATAGTGCAACAACAGCAGGAAGTTACTCTTATTTTCCTAGTACTGATGGATTGGAATACTGGAATGAGTCTATGAGTGAAGGTGGTTTTCAGTTAATCGCTGCAGCAGAAGATTTAAATGGTAATAATGTACTTGATGCTCCATCAGATCCGACATGTGATTTCCCATGGGGAAATTATGGTGGCGGTATCACAGGATTCCCTTCAGCGGGTATCGATGCCAGTGGAACACTTTACCTTTCATACCAAACTATCAATGAACTTGCTGATACTACAACTTATAAACAAGCACATAGACACGTCTATGTTATGACATCTCCTGATAAAGGAGCTACATGGACTTATCCACACAACATCGTTCCAATGATTATTGATAATGGTGATGGTGAAAATGAAGAAGCAGTTTATGCAGCATTACCGAAAAAAGTTGGAAGTGTTCTTTCTGTATTGTATCAACGTGACCCGGCACCGGGACATGCACTTGCAGCAGATCCATCTTGTGATCGTTCTAATAATATTTATAATTCAAGCCTTATCATGTTTGCACAATATGATATCGCAAACATCGTAGGAATTAAAGGTATTAGCTCTAATGATCTTTTCATTACTCAAGCATATCCTAATCCAACTTCAGGAATGGCGTATTTCAACGTAACAACTAAAACTAATGAAGATATGGCGATCACAGTTACTGATCTTCTAGGTAAAGTTGTTTATTCTGAAATTAAAAACAACGTTGCTGCAGGTATTACAACTGTTTCATTGAATGCACAAGACTGGAATTCCGGTATGTATACATACAATGTTATTTCAGGTGGCAAATCAGCTACAGGCAAACTAATCGTTCAGTAATTTTTTGAACGCATAGTTAATAACAAATAAAGAAAAAAGGCCGTCAGGAAAGTTTCCTGACGGCCTTTTTTCTTTTCACTTTTCACTTTTCACTTTTTATTATTTTAGATATGTAAGATCCACTAACCCCGGTGTTCTTTCCACAGTAAACCCTTCACCATATTTAAAACCGGCCGGCCGGCCAAATTCTATAGCACGGCCTTTTAAAAAATCTAAAAACTCTCTTGTAGAAATCGCAGTTTCGGGTCCTGATGTACCCGGCTGATAAAATTGTGTTTTATATGCTAAGACCGATTCCATTTTCTGTTCCCACTCCTCCGAAATATCCACTACAAAATCCGGTTTAATGTATCGGTCCTGGATGTAATGATATACAGCAGTCGGACGCCATGGTTCTTGTCGGACACCTGAATCCATTGTCTCCACTTTTAACAAGCCTGACAAAAAAACCGAATCTGTAAGGAGGTCCGATCCACGTCCATGATCAGGATGTCTGTCATTGATAGCATTGCCCAAAACAATCTGCGGCCGGTACTTACGAATCATTCTTACGATTTCAAGTTTATGAGTTTTATCGTTTAAAAAATACCCATCAGACATATTCAGATTTTCCCTGATATGCAATCCCATGATCTTTGAAGCCGCTTCCGCTTCTGACTTTCTGGTCTCTGCCGTTCCCCTTGTTCCAAGTTCACCATTTGTAAGGTCTACAATGCCACACTTATAGCCCTTTTTTATATGATTTATCAAGGTCCCGGATGCACTTAATTCAACATCATCAGGATGCGCTCCAAAAGCAAGTATGTCTAATTTCATAGGATAGTTAAATAAGTACTTCGTACATTTATTCCGGTCAAAAATAACAATCAACTTCGTATTAAAATACTTTTTTTAATTTCGAAGAATTCTAATCCACATTTATGAAAATTTCTTTTCATGGTGCAGCACGCACAGTTACCGGAAGTAAGCATTTGCTAAAACTGAATAGTGGTTTGAATATCTTGCTGGATTGCGGATTTTTTCAAGGACTTGGTTCGGAAACAGATGCTTTAAACCGCCACTTTGGCTTTGAACCTTCGGAAGTTGATATCCTTATTCTATCACATGCTCATATTGACCATTCAGGAAATATTCCATTGTTGGTAAAACAAGGTTTTAAAGGTAAGATCTACTGTACAGCAGCGACTCATGATCTGGCTGCAATAATGCTTGCTGATACGGCACATATTCAGGAAAATGATCTCAAATACATTAATAAGAAACGAGAAGCAAAAGGTAAAACTCTGCTAGAACCCATTTATACTATTGAAGATGTCGATGCAGCAATGGAATTGTTTTTCACACTTCCTTATCGTAAAGAAATTGAGATTGCTCCTGATGTTAAAGTATCTTTTACTGACAGCGGACACATCCTTGGTGCAGCTGCTGTTAATATGAAAATAAAAGAAAACGGAAAAGAGATACGATTGACATTTACCGGTGATATAGGCAGGCCTGGAGATAAAATTTTAAAAGTTCCGGACCCTTTTCCACAAGCAGAATATATTATTTGTGAAAGTACTTACGGTAACAGACTTCATGATACAACAGAAGATTCTGAAAGAAAGTTGCTTGACATTGTTAAGCAAACATGTATAGAAAAGAAAGGAAAGCTGATCATTCCTGCCTTTAGTCTTGGAAGAACGCAGGAAGTAGTTTACGTTCTGAACATCCTGAAAAATGCAGGTCTACTCCCTCCTATTCCTGTTTATGTTGATAGTCCACTATCTGTTAATGCTACTGCCATTATGAAAGCTCATCCGGAATGTTTCAATGGTGAGATACTTAAATTATTAAGAGAAGATCCGGATCCTTTTGGTTTTGATAACCTCCATTACATTCAGCAGGTGAAAGATTCTATTGCATTAAACGATATGGATAAACCGATGATCATTATTTCTGCATCGGGTATGGCGGATGCCGGAAGAGTAAAACATCATATTAAAAATAACATCAAGGATAAAAAGAACACAATTCTATTAGTAGGATATTGTTCACCCGGCTCTTTAGGTGGAAGGCTTGCAGCCGGACAAAAAGAAGTCCACATATTTGGAAAAGAATATGAGGTTTTATGTGACGTTGTTCAAATGAATAGTTACAGTGCGCATGGTGATTATAATGAGATGTTACAATATCTTTCTTGTCAGAAACCGGAAGAAATTAAAGAAATGTTCTTAGTACATGGTGAGTATGAAGTTCAGGTTGACTGGAAAGAGAAATTACTCGATAAAGGTTTCAGAAAAATTACCATCCCTGAACTACATTCAACTTTTGAAATAAACTGATGAATATAGTATTGCAGCTTATACAAAAAGAAATTAAAAGCGAATGGAAGCAAAAGTATGCTTTCAATGGATTGCTATTGTATGTTGTAAGTACTGTATTTGTTTGCTATTTATCGTTCCGTCAAATTGTTGATCTGCCAACGTGGAATGCTTTATTCTGGATCATTCAACTTTTTGCAGGAGTAAATGCTATTTCAAAAAGTTTCCTGCAGGAAGGCCGCGGAAGGATGTTATATTATTATACTATTTCAAATGCAAGATCATTTATTTTAGCTAAGATCATTTACAATCTTCTGCTGATGTTAGTGCTGTCAGGTTTCAATCTTATTTTTTATTCACTCTTTATCGGAAATCCGGTGCAAAATATGCCAATGTTTATTCTGGCAATGGTCTTGGGAAGTGCAGGATTTTCAGCAGTACTGGCAATGGTTTCTGCAATTGCTTCAAAGGCAGGAAATAATTTTGCATTGATGTCGATCTTAAGTTTTCCTATCCTGATTCCTATTCTCATGGTCACCATCCGGTTTTCAAAGAATGCTATGGACGGAATTGCCTGGGCAGTGAATCAACAATTCGCAATTATATTACTTGCATTGATTGCAATGGTCTTTGCATTATCATATCTACTCTTCCCTTACCTTTGGCGTGATTAATAATTCGAATCAACACTATGAAAAATAATACTACATCTGTATTTTCAGGTTTACAATGGTGGAAATGGCTCTGTATTGTATTGCTATTCTATACCTTTTACCAGGGACTTATGATTGAAGTGCCACGAATGGCAATTTTGCATGAAACGATCCGAAACTTATTCTTTCATGTAACGATGTGGTTCTCTATGATCATTATGATGTTTGCATCTTTGGTTTATGGTATCCGCTACCTTTCTTCAAACGATATCAAATTCGATATCAAAGCCAGTGAGTCTGCATATACCGGAGTATTTTTAGGAATCCTGGGTCTTGCAACAGGAAGTCTATGGGCAAAATATACCTGGGGCGCCTGGTGGGTCAATGATGCTAAATTAAATGGTGCAGCTGCAGCCATGCTTGTTTATTTTGCCTATATCATTTTGAGAGGATCAATTGATGATGAACATAAGAGAGCAAAGCTGTCAAGTGTGTATGGGATTTTTGCATTCACTATGATGCTTGTCTTCATTATGATTCTCCCTCGTCTTACAGATTCACTTCATCCGGGAAATGGCGGCAATCCCGGTTTCAGCAATTACGATCTTGATAGCAAAATGCGGACAGTTTTTTATCCTGCAGTAATTGGCTGGGCTCTGCTTGCAACCTGGATCACAGAAATTAACGTTCGAATAAAAGTCCTTAAAAATAAATCAGAAGAATAATCATGAAAAAAAATCACCTTCTCTTCTATTCAATACTCCTTTCGTTTCTTCCGCTATTGACCTTTGCACAAGGTAGTACTGAAGAAATGGCCGATATAATGAGATCGAATGGAAAGATCTTCGTTGTCATCGGAGTCATTAGCATCATTTTACTGGGTATTCTTATCTTTCTCCTCATCATTGACAAAAAAGTGCGTGTTTTAGAGAAAAATCAGCATAAAAAGTAAATTTCCGGCTAAAATCTTCATCGAAAAAATACAGAATTGCTACTGATTTTAATGCTAAATTTGCATTTCATTTAAGTACCGCATTCTATGAAAAAAACGCACATTATTGCTATTGTCATTATTGCAATTGCAATCGGAGCAATCCTGAGTACACTTGCTGATTCCAGCACATACGCCTCTTTTCGTGTTGCTGAAGAAGAACCTTCAAAAACTTTTCATGTCGTAGGTAAATTAAATAAAGACAAACCACAGGAATACAATCCGAAAGTTGACGCAGACTTGTTCTCTTTTTTTCTGGTCGATAATGAAGGCAAAGAAAAACAAGTACAATTACATAAAGCTAAACCACAAGACTTCGAGAAATCAGAACAGATCGTTGTTATTGGAAAAATGGAAGCAGGAAATTTTGTTGCATCAGACATTCTGATGAAATGTCCTTCTAAGTACAATACTTCCAGTGAAGACATGAAAGCTGTAACTTCTCAACGTTGATATTTAGCAACTACAACTAACTTTAATGGACATACAATACATAGGAGAACAACTCCTTTGGGGAAAGATTGGAAATCTTCTGGTATTTACTGCATTTACCGCAGCTCTATTGGCGGCAATCTCCTTTTATTTTGCTATTCGCAATGAAGATAAGACGTGGCGGAAACTTGCAAGACAGGCCTTTGCAATTCATACTATTTCAGTAACCGGAATTTTTGCATTACTATTTTATCTGATACTCAATCATCGGTTTGAGTATGTGTATGTATGGGAACACAGTAACACAATAATGCCGCTGAAATATATTCTCTCTTGTTTCTGGGAAGGACAAGAAGGAAGTTTTTTACTTTGGATGTTCTGGCATTGTGTTCTTGGATGGGTACTTATTCTAACCGCCGGTGAATGGGAAAGTGGAGTTATGTTCGTGATCTCAATGGTACAGGTTTTCCTGGGATCAATGATCCTCGGTGTTGTTATATTAGGATATAAACTTGGGAATAATCCTTTTGTTCTTTTACGCGAACATCCGGATTTTGCTAATCTGCCTTTCATTAAAATGCCGGATTACCTTGCCCGGATAAAAGATGGTCGTGGATTAAATCCGCTTCTGCAAAATTACTGGATGACGATTCATCCACCTACACTCTTCCTGGGCTTTGCTTCTACTGTTGTCCCGTTTGCATTTGCAATCGCAGGGTTATTAAGAAAGAAATTTTCAGAATGGATCAAGCCGGCATTACCATGGACTTTCTTCGGTGTAATGATCCTGGGAACAGGAATTCTGATGGGTGCTGCATGGGCTTACGAATCATTAAGCTTCGGTGGTTTCTGGGCATGGGATCCTGTTGAAAACGCTTCGTTAGTTCCATGGATGACATTGGTTGGTCTTGCGCACGTTATGCTGATCTATAAGCACAGAAAGCGTTCATTAATTTCGAATTACATTCTTGCAATTGCTACCTTTTTCTTTATCCTTTATTCTACCTTCCTTACAAGAAGTGGAATTTTAGGAAACTCTTCTGTTCATGCCTTTACCGATCTTGGAATGTCGGGTCACTTATTGATCTACATGTTATTCTTCCTTGTTCTTTCTGCCTTTCTGCTAATTAAAAATTACAATGCATTAAAAGAATCACATGAAGAAGAACATCTTTCTTCCCGTGAATTCTGGATGTTTATAGGGATGCTTGTTTTAGTGATCGGTTGTTTGCAAATTACATTTACAACATCATTGCCGGTGTTCAATAAATTATTTGGACTCAACATGGCAGCACCGACTGATGCCATCGACCATTATAATAAATGGCAGGTACCTGTTGCAATATTCATTTGTCTGCTGATTGGGATTGCTCAATACTTCAAATACAAAAAAAGTGAATGGAAAGATATCAGAAAAAAGCTGACCTTAAGTCTGATGCTTTCACTGCTGGTAACTGGTCTGAGTGCTTTTTATCTTGGAACATACAGAGTACATTATTATATTTTATTTTTCGCTAGTGTATTTGCTGTCATAGCGAATCTGTCTTACATCATAACTATATTAAAAGGTAAACTCAGTAACTCAGGTGCGTCAATTGCACACATCGGAATCGGATTAATATTACTTGGGGCACTTGTATCAAATTCTAAAAAAGAAGTGATTTCAAGAAACCTGAAAAATGTTGACCTTGGCAAAGACATGCCGAATAAGGAGAACATCATGATCGAACAAAAGATCGATACTCTTCCAATGGGCAGTTATTATGTCACCTATTCAAAACGTGAGACAGAAGGCGTAAACGTGTTTTTTACGATAGAATATTTTAAATTGAATCCTTTAACAGGCAATAAAGAAAAACAGTTTGAATTAAAACCGTTTGTTCAATTAAATGAAAGAATGGGAAATGTTGCAGAACCTGCAACCAAACATTTCTTTGATAAAGATATCTATACACATATTACTTATGCTGAAATTGAAAAAGCAAAAAGTGATCATGGTGAAGAGGGACACAATCACGAAGAGAACGAAGACTATCAACCTTATAAAAAACAAATGCTCGCTGTTGGTGATACATTTATTACCAGCAACAGTTTTGTCATTCTTCGAGGTCTGAAAAAAGATCTTGACAGGAAAGATTTCGAATTACACGATTCTGATCTTATCGTCGGTGCGGACTTGATGATTCAGGATATCAACAAAACTACTTACGAAAGTATGCCTGTTTTTGTGATCAAAGACTTTTCAGTTTATACGAAGACTTCAGTTGTTGACGAGTTAGGATTGAAATTTGAATTTTCAAAGATCGACCCGGGCACAGGGAAAATCGAACTTGCAGTTGCAGAAAAGAAAGAAAATAAATCAGACTTTATCGTAATGAAGGCTATCATCTTTCCATACATTAATATTCTATGGATAGGTTGTTTATTCATGATCATTGGCTCACTCATTGCCATCAGAAAGATGCTCAAGAAAGTCAGAAAAGCCGACAACATATAAACTAATGAAGATAGTAATCATCGGTGCAGGGAATCTGGCGTGGCATATTGCCCCGAAACTGAAGAAGCTGGGACATGAGATCATAGGTGTTTATAGCAGGACAAAAAAATCAGCTGATTTACTATCGAAAAGAATCGGGTCAGATTCTTTTTCAGATATAGAAAGGATTCCGGAAAATGCAGATCTCTATATTGTAGCCCTTCATGATAAAGCTATTGCTTCAATTGTCAGACAATTAAAATTTATTCCCAAATTCATTGCACATACCAGCGGAGCAACTCCTCTGTCAGCTTTTCCGGTGAAGTTCAAAAATGTAGGTGTATTCTATCCGTTACAATCGTTTTCAAAAAACAGAACTGTCAAATTTGATTCTGTACCCTTTCTGATTGAAAGCAAGAATACGAAAACAAAAAAAGTTTTATCTGACCTTGCCCGGCAATTTTCCAATAATGTGCATTTCGTTTCTTCGGAGAAAAGAAAAAGAGTTCATCTGGCAGCTGTATTTGCAAATAATTTTGTCAATCATATGTATTCCTTGTCGGCAGAAATTTTACAGGAAAATCAATTATCATTTGATCTTTTAAAACCGTTGATTTTTGAAACGGCAGCTAAAATCAAAGAAAATCATCCTGATAAAATGCAAACCGGTCCGGCCAGAAGAAATGATCAACCTGTAATTAAGGAACACCTTAAACTTTTAAGAGGCAAAAAACAAAGAAAAGACATCTATACACTTTTGAATCAAAGTATTCTTGATAAGTTTAAAGTAAGGAATTAATTTCAATTCCATAATTTCTCTATTATTGTATCGATGAAAAATTTCAAAGAAACACTCCACCCTATCCGATGTTTTGTTTTTGATGTTGATGGAGTTTTAACCGACAACCGGGTTGTAGTTATGCCGAATGAATTGCACAGAATCATGAATATCCGTGATGGCTTTGCGTTAAAGGAAGCTGTGGATACCGGCTATCATGTGATCATCATTTCCGGCGGCAAGTCTGAAAGTGTCAGAACAAGACTTGCAAACCTTGGAATAAAAGATATTTATCTTGGTGTAAAGGATAAAACCGTTCAGTTAGATGAAGTAAAAAAAATGTACGGATTGAAAACAGATGAGATCTTATACATGGGTGATGACATTCCTGACTATTATGTAATGCAACAAGTCGGAGTTCCTACTTGTCCAAACGACGCTGTTCATGAAATACGCGAACTCTGTACTTACGTCAGCCCTTTCAATGGCGGCGAAGGATGTGTCAGAGATGTTATTGAACAAACACTGAAACTTCATGGCAAATGGCCGGTGAAATAATTTCCGCAAACAAATTTATGATTTTCCTGAAACTTATCAGATGGCCCAATCTGATTATGATAGCCGTTACACAATTTCTTGTTCGCTATTGTCTGATCATGCCGGCATTCACTGTTGAATACAAAGTAATTGATGTTTTTCCTGATCATCTCAATAAATTACAATTCCTTCTTTTGGTAGCGTCTACTCTTTTGATTGCTGCAGGAGGATATATTATTAATGACATTCAGGATACATCAATCGACCTTGAAAATAAGCCGGGGAAAAATAAAATAAACAATGGAATTTCAGAAGCGTTTGCGCTAAGACTGTATTATATCTTAACCATCATTGGAATCGCTTGCGGATTTGCAACAGCAATTATGATTCAAAAATTATCTTTAGGCTTCATTCCTCTTTTCGCTGCTGCGTCATTATATATGTATTCCACTTTCTATAAGAAAAGATTTCTTTCAGGAAACATAATGATCGCAATACTTTCTGCCTTAAGTGTAATGATAGTGGGCCTCTTTGAACCTGCTTTCTATAAAAGCTTTATCTATCTGCTTTGGTACGGCGTGTTTGCATTTGAAATTTCTTTGATCCGGGAAATCATAAAAGATATTGAAGACAAAGATGGTGATGAAAAAGCACAATCGAAGAGTCTGCCAATTCTACATGGCATTCCCAAAACAAAACTGGTCATCTATGGATTGATCCTATTTATGATAGCTTCCATCATGCATGTTCTGTACTATGATTTTTATGAGAATACTGTTATCAGTTTTTGGGTTCTTACAGGAATTTTTATTTTACCATTACTGATTCTTGCTTATTCAATTTACATTTCACAGGAAAAAAAAGATTATCGCTTCGCAAGTGGAATTGCTAAAGCATACATGACGTTGGGAATTTTCAGCTTATTCGGATTCTGGTATTATTTCTTAAGATAGAATTTTGAAAAATTTCTCATCCTTCAACTTAATTCTTGGCTCCGGATCTCCACGGAGAAAACAATTATTGTCCGAATGCGGATTTGACTTTAGGGTCAGGACCAATGAGATTGACGAAACTCCCCCACCCGGCCTTCTCCGTTCAGAAATTGCAATGAAACTTGCAGAAATGAAATCCGATGCATTGAGAAATACACTTACAGAAAAAGAAATCCTGATCACTGCAGATACAATAGTGTGCCTTGATGAACTTGTTTTGAATAAACCTGAAGACGCACAACATGCATTTGAAATGCTACGAAAGTTGAGTGGCAAAGTACATCAGGTTTATACCGGAGTTTGTATTTCCTCGAAAATAAAAAAGATTGTATTTTCTTGTGAGACAGATGTTGAATTCAATTTATTGAGTGACGAATTAATACAAAGGTATGTCACTGAATATTCTCCATTCGATAAAGCAGGATCTTATGGTGCTCAGGAATGTTTACCGGAAGAATTGAATCCTTGTTCAGAAGCCGAGAAACAATTTATCCGTTCTATCGGAAAACCTGATCTTTTTGAAAACACTTTAGTGCAAACCGGAAAAGAGAGCATTCCTATCATTAAAAAAATTACAGGAAGTTATTTCAATGTCATGGGTTTGCCAATTGTTGAGTTGACTAACCAACTGAATAGTTTTATCGACTGATCATGGAAAAGCAAAAAGATTCCGGGATCAGAACAGCATATTTGAAAATGCATCTTGCCATTTTCTTATGGGGATTCACGGGCCTGCTGGGCCAGAAGATCCACCTTAATGAAGGCATGTTAGTATGGTATAGAATGCTCTTAAGTAGCCTGGCCATACTTGGAATATTTTATTACAGAAAATCTTTTCCCAAAATAAAAACCCGCGAGATCTGGATGATCGGCGCAATTGGTTTTTTAGTTATGCTGCATTGGGTCGCATTCTACGGTTCAATAAAAGCCAGCAGTATTTCTGTTGCAATGATCTGTCTTTCCGCCATTGCACTCTTCTCCTCTATTCTTGAACCATTGATCAACAAAGCACCATTTGATTTTGTCGAGATCTTGTTTAGCGCAATGGCCGTTACGGGAATTTCAACCATTTACAATTCTGATGTTACTGCTTCTACAGGAATTATTCTTGGACTGATAAGTGCATTCTTAAGTGCACTCTTTTCAACATTCAATAAACGTATAGCCGGAAAATATGAAACTCTTACAATTAGCTTCATAGAATTATCATTCGGATTCGGATTTCTCACATTGCTTCTTCCGGTCTATTTTTTATTTGCTGACAGTTCGAAACTGATTCCTGACTGGTCAGACTTATTTTATTTGTTGATCCTATCCTTGTTTTGTACAGTATTAACCTGGATACTATCTTTACAGGCATTAAGAAAAGTTTCTGCATATACGATGGGACTTGCATTGAACCTTGAACCTATTTATGGAATTATACTTGCAATTCTATTTGCAAACGAAGGGCGCTTAATGAATAGCGGATTTATAACAGGAGCAGTTATTATTCTGGTCACAGTTGTCCTGCACACGATTTATAAAGCAAGAAAAACAAAACTGGCAAAGCAAAATGCTGCATTATAAAATTATCGAAAGCCCTATTGGTAAGATCCTGTTGATTTCAAATGAATCAGGACTTTGCTTTGCAGAATTTGAAGACGATTCCAATCCGGATAAAAAATTGAAAGCAATTGCTTCAAAATTTAAAGAAGAATTCTGCGAAGGGAATAATGAGATCCTGGAAACAACTCAACACCAATTAGACCTATACTTTAAAAAGGAATTAACAATTTTTAACATTGCACTCTCACCTTTTGGAACAGGTTTTCAGAAATCTGTCTGGAATTCATTGCAGGAAATACCTTTTGGTAAAATAAAAACGTACAAAATCCAATCAGAAAATCTTCAATCACCTGATGCGATACGGGCAATAGCAAGTGCAAATGGGAAAAATCCAATCGCAGTCATCATTCCATGCCATCGTGTAATTGGCTCAGATGGTACTTTAACCGGATATGCAGGGGGACTATGGCGTAAAAAATGGTTACTTGAACACGAAGGATCACTGAATGCAGGACAAGTGTCATTGTTTTGATTATAATATATTGTACTTTTGCTGAATGCTGAATCGGGGAAAGATCTTCTTTTCATTTTTATTTCTATTCGTATTTCTGATTCCAACTGTCGGAGAAACGTTACATCAGCTTTCTCATGCAGGCGATTTTCATTGCACCGAAAAAAATGTTCATCATTTTCATGAATCTGAACATCATTGTTCAATTTGCGATTTCTCTTTCACAACATACTATTCTGATATTTTTAAACCTGAAGTAAAAGCAATAGGGTATTTTATATTTCCATATCAAACACTTAAAACACATTCACTTTTTTATTCTGAAGTAACGACTCTCGCATTAAGAGGGCCGCCAATTTGCTAGTACTTTTTTATGATTCAATTTCTTTAATTCCGTTATAAGCAGATCTTTTAAAGCAAACTAAGCTTTAGAGCATTCATGCTTCATAGGGATATTTCCCTCATAGTTATGCTACCGGAATTCAGAAATATAACTCATCAGTTTCTAACAAATTAAAATCATTAAAATGAAAGCAAAGTCATTTCTATACGGAATCGTATGTGCGTGTTTGCTGCTTGGATATCTAAACGCAGCTGCATCAGGCGAAAAAATAAAATTAACAGGAACAGTTACAGACAAATCTACAGGAGAAAAAATTCCGGGAGTTACGATATATATTCCCGATTTGAAAACCGGAAGTATCACAGATATAAACGGAGAATTCAGAATTGAGAACCTGCCAGACAAAAAACTAATTTTTCAATTCAGTCTGATTGGATATAAAAATTACATTACTACAATTGATCTTTCAACAACAAGAAGTATAGATGTTAAACTTGAAACAGCAGTTAAAGAGATAAATGCAATTGTTGTTACAGGTTCCGCAAATGCTGTTGAGAAAAACAGAACACCGACACCAATAACTGTCATTCAAAAGTCGCTGATCGTAGAAAACTCTTCCTCCAATATCATCGATGTTCTTGCTTCACAACCGGGCATCTCCCAGATCACAACCGGTAGTGGTATTTCTAAGCCTGTCATCAGAGGGCTTGGATACAACAGGGTAATTGTTATCAATGATGGAATAAAACAAGAAGGACAGCAATGGGGCGATGAACATGGAATTGAAATAGACGAATATAGTGTTGACAAAGTTGAAATTCTCAAAGGACCTGCTTCTTTAATGTACGGATCCGATGCAATGGCAGGTGTTATCAATATGATCTCTGCTCCTTCTCTTGCTGAAGGAAAAATTACGGGTGAGTTGATCTCTGAATTTCAGACTAACAACGGTTTATATGGATATTCCGCGAATAGTAAAGGAAATTTAAAAGGCTTTGTCTGGGATGCACGATTCAGCAATAAAGCAGCACACGCTTACAAAAATAAATATGACGGCTATGTATATAATTCCGGATACAAAGAATATGCTGCTCAAACAATTCTGGGGATAAACAGATCCTGGGGCTTTTCTCATTTGCATTTGAGTTACTTTAATTTGATCCCGGGAATTTCAGAAGGCGAACGCGATGCTACCAGTGGAAAATTTATTAAGCCCGTTGCAATAAATGATTCAACAATTGAAGAAGTTATCGCAGGCGATTCCGATTTCAAGTCTTATTCATCGAATGTTCCTTTTCAAAAAGTAAATCATTATAAGATCGTTCTGAATAACAGTATGATCATCAGTCAGGGAACTCTGAAGAGTGTTTTCGGATATCAGTTAAACGAAAGAAAAGAATTTGCTGAGATCACAAGTCCCGATGATTACGGACTTTATTTTAAACTAAGTACTTTTAATTACGAACTTAAATATCATTTTCCTGAATATAAAAAGATCAATTTCACAACAGGTTTGAATGGAATGTTACAAAACTCTTTGAATAAAGGCACTGAATATCTTGTCCCCGCTTACACTTTATTCGATGGTGGTATTTTTGCAATTGCAGCGAGAAATTTTAATAAGATCGATGTCAGCGCAGGGATCCGGTACGACTCGCGGAAATTAAATGGTGAAGATCTTTATCTGGATGCAAACGGAATTTCTACAAATGAAAATAATTCAACAGAACACCGTTTTAATTCTTTTACTACCACATTTTCCGGATTAACAGGAAGTGCCGGAATGGCCTGGAATTTCAATCCGAACTTTTATACCAAAGCCAATATTTCCTTTGGTTTCAGAGCTCCGAATATTGCTGAGCTCGGCGCTAACGGTGTACATGAAGGCACTATACGATATGAAATCGGAAACACTCAATTGAAAGCTGAAAAAAGCCGGCAAGTAGATCTTTCATTGGGCTTCAACACAGATCATGTCAGTATAGAGATCGATGGATTTATAAATTCTATTGATAATTTTATTTTTCTATCAAAGCTCTCTACTTCTGGCGGAACTGATTCTCTCCGGGATGGAAATTCTGTATTCCTCTATTCATCAGGTGATGCTTTATTGAAAGGTGGCGAGATCCTGATCGATCTGCATCCACATCCATTCGACTGGTTGCACTTTGAAAATTCTCTTTCCATAGTAGATGCTCAACAGAAGGATCAACCTGACAGTACGAAATATCTTCCCTTTACGCCACCAATGAAGGTAACTTCAGAATTAAAATTCACAGCGAAAAAATTGTCGAAGGTGATCAGCAACAGTTATTTTAAAATTGGCATCGATTATTATTTTGAGCAGGACAAAATCTATTCTGCATTCAATACTGAGACTTCAACACCCGGTTATAATTTATTCCACGCAGGGATTGGAACCGACGTGACAATAAAAAAGAAGAAACTATTATCAGCATATATTAATGTTACCAATTTAGGTGATGTTGCTTACCAAAGTCATTTGAGCAGGTTAAAGTATGCTCCTGAAAATCCGGTAACCGGACAAACGGGAATCTTTAACATGGGAAGAAATATAAACTTCAAAGTGATAGTCCCACTCGAATTTTCAAAAAAATAGGTTAATTACAGGTATTTTCAATTAAAAACGGCAAAAGAAGATTTTGCCGTTTTTTTTTTATTTATATCTTTATTCCCTCTAACCCCTAATTCAAATGAAAAAAATCCTACTCTCATTAATTATTGCATGTGCCATTTCAGTAACCGGATACTCACAATGTGCACCCGGTTTTTCTGAAATCATCGTGCAGATCATTCCGGATACTCATCCGACTGAAACTTCCTGGACCATTACTGATAACACCGGAAATGTCGTAGCCCTCGGTGGCTCAGATGGCGATACGATTTGTCTGGCAGATAATGAATGTGATATGTTTACCATCCATGATATTTTCGGAGATGGAATAAACAGTCCCGGAGGATATTTTGTTTATGTGAATGGAATTTTAGTAGGTAGCGGAACAAACTTTGGATTTCAGTATGAGTTTGCTATTAACTGCCCGGCCGGAAGCTTTTGCACTAATGCACTTCCAATCGATACAGGAACCTACACAGGAGTTTTTGAAGATTCCTGGTTCAGCTTCACTCCGACAGCAACGGGAACATATAACTTAAGTACTTGCGGACTCGCTACGTGCAATACACAGATCTGGATGTACACTAGTTGTCCGACAATTCCTTATCAGGATAATGCTACCGGAACTTATGCATACAATGATGACAATGCTTGTGGTTTACAGGCTGACATGAATACTGCACTTTTTGCAGGAACAACATACCTTATCCGTGTTGGAGATGCTTTGAATTCATGTACAGGTTCGATTGATTTTAAATTAGAATATGTCAGCCAGATCCAGGGTTGTATGGATCCATTATCATGTAATTTTAATCCGGTAGCTGTCATCGATGATGGCAGTTGCATCTATCCGCCAAATCCACTTTGTGCCGGACCGGATCTTCAGATCGACTCAATGTCATTCATCACCAGTTTGCAGATAACTTCGCACACCGCTGCAACTTGCGATGTCGATGAAGGTTGTGTAACAGGTTATGGTACCCGATATGTAATGAGATTTACATCGAAGATCAATAACATCGGTACACTTGATTATTATATCGGAAGCCCTTCTTCTCAACCCGGTATGTTTAACACTAACAATTGCCACGGCCATGCACATTATGAAGGCTATGGCGATTATCGTCTGTTCAATTCAGATGGAAATCAAATTCCATCAGGTCACAAAAACGGTTATTGTGTAATTGACCTTTGCGGATTCGGACAGTATACTTGTGGAAACATGGGTATCACAGCAGGATGTTATGATGCATATGGTGCAGGAACACAATGTCAGTGGCTGGATCTTACAGATGTACCAACAGGTGACTATCGTGTAGCTGTAATTATCAATTCAAAACACTTACCGGATGCAATGGGCAGATATGAAACAAACTTTGCAAATAATGCGCTTCAGGTTTGTATGCACATTGAACAACATGCCGGTGGTGCACCGACTTATACACTGCTTCCGAATTGCCAGCCTTATGTAGATTGTACAGGATTACCGGGTGGCGCAAGCGAGAGAGATTGTAATGGTGTTTGTAACGGTCCCGGAGTATATGGCGACACATATTCTAATTCTACATTAGACTCTATGGACGTTATAACATACATGGATCTGATTCAAATCGGACTTCCTCCTTCTGTTTGTTACGATATCAGTGGTGATTCCAGTATTTCCGTTTATGATGCTTCATTGATGAACTGGTGTTTACGTGGAAACAATAGTCATCCGGGTGGAAGCTATCACAACCATTGCAACTTCCCAAGAAACATCGTCAATCCAAGTGACCTTACGGGATTATCCATCAGCAATGTAAATTATGTAGATAATTATTTTGATGTTGAATTATTTTCTCCGAATGCAAATGTAAAATCATTCCAGTTCGCGATCAGCGGTGCTTCTATCAGCTCTGTTGTAAGTCTCGTGAATCCAATAAACTTCCCTGTTGACCTTCGTTTCAAATCTTCTACCAATGAAGTAATTGGAATTTCAGTTGTAGATTCTTCAATAATGAGATCACCAAATGCAACTCAATTAGTAAGAATTTATTTCAATGGATTAACAGATTCAGTTATTTGCATCAGCAGCATCAATGACATCGTAAATCAGGATGCAGAAAGAACTATAGCCTCAGTATATGGTAGCTGTATCCCTGCACTATCAACTGACATAACTACGATTGCTAAGCCATCGGATCTTGTAGTAATTCCAAATCCTGCAAGTGAAAAAGCTTACATCCATATCTCAGGACCTGCAGGTTCAAAAGACGAAATTGAAATTACAGATGCTTCGGGCAGACTTGTAAGAGTTCCTGTATCTTTTGTTCGTGATGCGTGGTATGAAATGGATCTTAATTCACTACCAACCGGAGTTTACTTCGTGATCAGAAAAGGAAATAATGTTTACGGAGTAACTCGATTCATTAAGTTGTAATAAAAGAAATCATCGATCAAAAAAAAATCCTGCCAATCGGCAGGATTTTTTTTGATCTACATAAAACCTTTCACTTTGCTTTATTGTCAAGTTGAATCATAAACCCTGTATTCTGCCCAGTCATTGTTGTCGGTAATTCACCATTCCATTTCTGAACTTTCAGGTATTCAATATACATAGTTGTTAAAGATAGTTGCTCTTTCTTTATTGCTTCTGCCCTACCCGATGCAGCAATTACTGCTTGCGCAGAATCACCACGTGCTACTGCAATTTTTCTTTCTGCATCGGCTACAGCAACCTGTCTTTGATTTTCTGCAACCTGCACCTCTTGAATTGCACGGGTCTTAGCTACGATTGATTCGGTAATTTCTGTTGGCGGAACAATATTCGTTCTCAACTGAGAAACATTGAACCATAAAGAAACACGCTTGTTACACTCTTTTACTATTGAAGATTCGAATTCTTCACGGTGGTTGAAAATTGAATCAACACTATAACGGTTTGCTACGTCATTCACTGAACCAACGATTGCATTCTTCAACCAGCCATGTTCCATTTCCCTTACACCAACTCTGAGGTTCTGAAACATGTTCGCTACATTTCCCGGATTGATGGAATAATTGAACGAAGGTTTTATCGTTGCCCTGAATCCACCTTTTGTAACAATGTCTGCTTCTTCATATTCAATATGCTGCTGATGTATAGGGAACTCATAAATTTTTGAGATCCAAGAATTATAAAACACCCAGCCGGTTACATATTCGGTATTACCTACTCCGCGATTGTCACCAACATTGCTGACTTTTATTCCTACAAATCCTGCATCTATCCTTTCAACATCTATGGGATTTACTATAACCGCTACAATTGCAATTCCCAAAGCAAGCAACAGTTTTTTTGCTTTGAAGATTTTGAACGTATTAGTCTCGTCGAAATAAGAATTCTTTTTGAAGATCTGCAGTATGATACCTGCGATCAGAAACGTAACAACGAATACGATTAGTGGAATGGTGATCATGTGTGGTTGCGGATAAAAATTATGTATGAAATTAAGTGTTTTGTGAATATGAATAATAGTATCAATGCTAAAATTATAAATCCCGCAATCCGAAACCAGCTCTGGGTTAGATCAAAATTGACGAGCAAAGAAATGATCACGAAATTTATCATTACATGCATTATCAATAAAACTGTTCTGATGAAAGTGCTGTTCATTGGCGATAAATATAAATAAAAAAGGAGAGCCTGTACGGGCTCTCCTCCAAAAATATATTCTATCTTTTTATTTTTTATCCTCTTTCACTTCTTCGAAATCGACATCTGTAACTTCGCTGTCGGTTTTCGCTTGTGAACCGCCATCTGCTGAAGGTTGACCTTCTGCACCAGGACCTGCGTTCTGAGTTGCTTTGTACATGTCTTCAGAAGCTGCCTGCCATGCTGTATTCAGTGTAGCAAGAGTTGTATCGATTGCAGCGATATCACGATTCTTGTGAGCTTCTCTCAGATCGTTCAAAGCTTTTTCAATTGCTTCTTTTTTATCTGCAGGAAGTTTGTCGCTATAATCTTTCAGTTGCTTTTCAGTCTGGAAGATCATTGTATCAGCCTGATTTACTTTTTCAGTTTCTTCTTTTACTTTTTTATCTGTTTCAGCATTTGCTTCTGCTTCTGCTTTCATCTTCTTGATCTCTTCATCGCTTAATCCTGATGAAGCTTCAATTCTGATGTTCTGAGATTTGCCTGTAGCTTTGTCTTTCGCTGTAACATGTAACAAACCGTTAGCATCGATATCAAAGATCACTTCGATCTGAGGAATACCGCGCGGTGCAGGTGGAATTCCATCTAAGTGGAAACGACCAATTGTACGGTTATCTTTTGCCATCGGGCGTTCACCTTGCAATACATGGATCTCAACCGAAGGTTGGTTATCAGATGCAGTACTGAATGTTTCGCTTTTCTTAGAAGGGATCGTAGTATTTGATTCGATAAGGCGAGTCATTACACCACCCATTGTTTCAATACCTAATGAAAGTGGAGTAACATCTAAAAGAAGTACATCTTTCACTTCACCTGTTAATACCGCTCCCTGAATCGCTGCACCAATTGCAACTACTTCATCCGGATTCACACCTTTATGTGGTGTTTTACCGAAGAATTTTTCAACCAATTGTTGAATGGCAGGAATACGTGTTGAACCACCTACTAAAATTACTTCCTGAATATCTGAAGGATTCATTCCCGCATCAGCCAACGCTTTTTTACAAGGCTCAAGAGTACGACGGATCAAATCATCACAGATCTGTTCGAACTTTGCACGTGTAAGTGTTTTCACTAAGTGTTTTGGGATTCCATCAACCGGCATGATGTAAGGCAGATTGATCTCTGTCTGTGCAGAACTTGATAATTCGATCTTTGCTTTTTCCGCAGCTTCTTTCAAACGTTGAAGAGCCATTGGATCGCGACGAAGATCGATACCTTCATCTTTTTTGAATTCATCAGCCAACCAGTCAATGATCTTCTGATCGAAATCGTCACCACCAAGGTGAGTATCACCATTAGTTGATTTCACTTCAAACACTCCGTCACCTAATTCAAGTACAGAGATATCGAAAGTACCACCACCTAAATCGAATACTGCGATCTTCTCATCTTTTTTATCTTTATCCAAACCGTATGCTAACGCTGCAGCAGTTGGCTCGTTGATGATACGAAGAACTTTTAATCCTGCGATCTCACCTGCTTCTTTAGTTGCCTGGCGCTGACTGTCGTTAAAATAAGCCGGAACTGTGATCACAGCTTCTGACACTTCATAGCCAAGATATTCTTCAGCAGTTTTCTTCATTTTCTGAAGTACCAATGCTGAAATTTCCTGTGGAGTATACATACGGTCGCCAATTTTCACACGTGGTGTGTTATTGTCGCCTTTTACTACTTCATAAGGAACACGGTCTTTTTCTTTTGTGACACGGTCAAATGTCTCTCCCATAAATCGTTTAATCGAGGAGATCGTATTTTTAGGATTAGTGATGGCCTGACGTTTCGCAGGGTCACCTACTTTACGCTCGCCATTATCCAGGAAAGCTACGATTGAAGGTGTTGTACGACGACCCTCACTGTTAGGGATCACAACAGGCTCGTTTCCTTCCATTACGGAAACACAGCTGTTTGTTGTTCCTAAGTCAATTCCAATTACTTTTCTCATGTTATCTGGTGTTTGTTATTTTTCTGTTTAGTGATAGCCCAATGTCAATCTTAATGCCATGGGACGATTGGCAGAAATATTGGCAGTTTTGACAAAAAACGTTGATTTCGAAATGAAAAAAGAGTGCCAAAAGGGCACGATGCTGCTGGTTGGGACCGGCGCTTTTTTGATAAAAAAAAATACTTTTAACGAATAAAGAACTATATCAGAACTCGAAATTCAGGTCACGGGTGTATTCACTGGAGTCGAAAGCAGCTTGAGTGACAGCATTAGGGAAGAGAAATTCACGGTGCAGCAGGCGGCCGGTGAAAATTCCTAAACCATTTTCTACTGTAGTAAAACTTGGTTTATCTAATACAATTCCGCCGCTTGTATTTTGAAGTCTGTAGTGAGTAACAAGATCCTCTGATGCTTCAGCAATAATAAATTCTATTGGATACTTACCGTTTGCCAACGAATCCAGTCTGATCTTATAACCAGGGCCGCGTTCAGGAATATTATCTCCTACTGCCTTAAAGAAATCATTTTTCTGGAAAATAAATTTTACTTCACTTTCATCGGGGATCTGTTCATTGAAATTCCAATCAAAACTTTTGTCTGTTGAAACATTCGAAGGACTTATTTCCCGGTAATGAAAACGGATAGTAAAATCATGCAGAAAAGAATTACCGGTTGTGAAGTCATAAATAACCTGGTATGGAACAGGATTCGATGCAAGGTCAATGATGTTATTCAATAAAACATTTGGTGAATTTACAGTTACATCTTTAAGCATCTTTGCTGTTGAGCGGGCAGTGACACCTGTCTCACGATTGGTAACTACAATTCTATAAGTAGCATCGGGCAGAAGCTTCTGTGTTGTCTTGTACATTACTTGATATGGATATCCAAAGGCACCGGAATCTTTTGCAATCTCGGTAGTTCGTTGCATTATAAAAGTCGAATCAACATTGTTCAACCTTACTTTCTCTAACTTAACATCAAGTATATCAGCATAGTTTGTTGAGTCAGCTTGTTGTGCCATTTTAAATACATCTCCTTCTCCCAGAAATGCTTTTCCGACATGAACATAATGGACTGAATCTAAAGGATTTAACAATCCGTTGATCACTATGATCTCTTTATAAGGTGCAGCAACATCAAAATCTGTTGAGCAACTGTTGAATAAACCCAGAAGAGCGGCGAATGCTGAAAGCAGAAATATTTTTTTCATCAATGCAAATCTAAATTTTTTCATCATTCAAAAGAACTATTTGTAGCTTTGAAGACCAACCTTAACAGTTCATTAAGAACAATTGATTTATAAGGCTAAAAACACTCCTATGTCTATTGCTAAATCCGAAGATAAAAAAGTAACAACCAACACCCTTCAAGAGATGAAGAAGCGCGGTGAAAAGATCAGTATGCTGACAGCATATGATTTTTCATTAGCGAGAATCCTGGACGCTGCCGGAATAGACGTGCTGCTGGTGGGCGATTCAGCTTCCAAATGTAATGGCAGGACATGAAACTACATTGCCAATTACTCTGGACCAGATGATCTATCACGCTGCTGCTGTAGTGCGCGCTGTGAAGAGAGCATTGGTAGTTGTAGACCTTCCCTTTGGCTCATACCAGGGGAATTCTAAAGAGGCGCTCAACTCTTCAATCCGGATCATGAAAGAATCCGGCGCCCATGCTGTTAAAATGGAAGGCGGTCGCGAGATCAAGGACTCGATTGAAAGGATCCTTTCTGCGGGTGTACCTGTGATGGGTCACTTAGGACTGACTCCACAATCTATCTATAAATTCGGAACTTATGTTGTCCGTGCTAAAGAAGAAGTTGAAGCAAACAGGCTTTTAGAAGATGCTCACATTCTTGCTGAAAGTGGTTGTTTCGCTCTCGTACTGGAAAAAATTCCAGCACAATTAGCTTCAAAAGTTGCTCAGGAAGTCAAGATCCCTATCATCGGAATTGGTGCCGGTGGCGGTGTCGATGGACAGGTTCTGGTTTTACATGATATGCTTGGGATCACTCATGAATTCCATCCAAGATTCCTACGCAGGTACATGAATTTATATGACGATATCAAAAGTGCGACAGAGAGCTATATAAAAGACGTGAAGAGTAAGGATTTCCCGAGTGAGAAGGAACAATACTGATACCAGGATTAATCTGAATCGGATCGAATATTCAAAGGTTGATGAATTGAATTTATGGATTGAACAATTGCTGCCGATAATGAAAAATGTAAGATATCAGGGATTAATCCTCCCTTTTTACTTTATAAGAACGTACTTTTCAAGACTATGAAATCCACCACCACAGACCACAAAAGAGCGCCGGAAGTTGGCGTTGATGACAACATGAATTCTCCCGAAATACTTTACGAAGACAATCATCTTATTGCAGTCAATAAAAAACCCGGCGATATAGTTCAAGGTGATAAAACCGGTGACAAGCCGATGTCAGAATATTTGAAAGATTATGTGAAAGACAAATTTCAGAAACCCGGTGCAGTTTTTTTAGGTGTAGTTCATCGTATTGACAGACCTGTTAGTGGTGTGGTAATTTTCGCAAGAACAAGTAAAGCTCTTGCAAGGATGAATGAATTTTTCAGAGAGAAAAAAGTCCGGAAAACATATTGGGCTGTTGTAAAGAACAGACCTGCTGATGAAAGAGGAACGTTGATCCATTACCTGAAAAAGGATGAAGCCAAAAACAAAAGTAAGGCTTTCGATTATGAAGTTCCGGGTTCTTCCCGTTCGTGGCTCGACTATAAAATAATCGGTAAATCTGATAACTACTATCTGCTTGAAATCACGCCACACACCGGTCGTCATCATCAGATCCGTGTTCAGTTAGCTGCAATCGGTTGTCCGATAAAAGGAGATCTGAAATACGGTTATGACCGTTCAAATGAAAATGGTTCAATACACTTACATGCTCGTCATGTTCGCTTTACTCACCCCGTAAAAAAAGAAGAAATTCATATCACTGCTCCTGTTCCGAATGATCCGATCTGGAAGTTTTTTGAGAAACAGGACCACACTTTGTAATGAAATAAATGAAGTGGAAAGAAGTGAAATTAAATGAAGTGGAATGAAGTGGAATGAAGTGGAATGAAGTGGAATGAAGTGAAATGAAGTAAAATTGTTCCATATCCGCACGGCATTATACTTCATTTCACTTCTTTATACTTCATTTCACTTCTTTATATTTCTTTATACTTCATTTCACTTCATTATACTTCATTTCACTTCATTTCTTAAACTATTTGTTCAAATACATTTTTTTCACCTCATCAAACGTCGGAAAATCGTTGTGATGCCACATGCCTTTTACAACGCCATTCTGAAGCAATACAAGACCGGGGTTTGAACGAACGATGGTTTTCAGAGTGGTTCCATCAGTAAAATAATAATCGAATGTCGAATTGTGCTGATGTCTGAAATCGTCAACTTCTTTTGGAGCAGACGCTGTTAATCCCATGAACTCTACTCCTGCTTTCTGACAAAGTGCAACAAAGTCGTTTACCTGTGATTGAACTCCTTCATCAGAGTGCTTGATATCGTAAGCAACAAGAAGGAACACGCTTGGTTGTTTGAGAACATCTTCAGTAATATCTGACCCATCAACTGAGTTGATTGTAAAATCGTGGATCTTTGGTTTATCTCCTTCAACAATAACTTTATCTTTTCTGTCAATGAATTTATAAGTGTCATCCAGAGTAGACAATTGATCCATGTTGAGTTCTAATTGTTTTCCATCTTTTCATAGATAAAGACCATAACTACACTATCTTTTTTCGCATTTGGCGGAAGTTGCATTCCTTCCGGAATACTTGAGCCAATTGCATACGGACGGAAATCAATTACCGGTAAATGCATGTAGCAATACATAGAAAAACAAAATGAAGCTATAAATCCTGCATAGGCAGCATAAGTAGATGCTGTTTCTCCAAACAATGGTTTGATCTCATTTCGCTTTATAAAAATAAATGTGATCAGAACGAGCAAGACAATGTCTTTCATGAATGACTGGAAAGGTGTCAGATGCAATGCATCGCCAAAGCAACCACAATCTTTTACTACATCAAAATGCCATGAATAGAAAGTGAGGAAAGTGAAAAATACGATCATCAATAACAATGACCAGACAGTAAATTTCATTTTTGCGCCAAGTAATAACGCTACACCAATACCAATCTCAAAAGCGCAAATCCCAATTGCCATAGCCAGAGAAGCGAACTTCAGCCATGGCATGTTGAATACTTCAAAATACTCATCAAGCTTATAAGAAAAACCAAGCGGGTCATTAGCTTTTATAAATCCTGAAATAATAAATAAAACTCCGACAAGTAATCTCGAGATCTGAGCAAGAATTTTCATAAGCCTCTTTTTAGTTTTCTGATTCCAGTTTTATCAAAGCAAAAACGGAATAATTAATTATATCGTAATAATTCGCATCAATACCTTCACTTACCAGTGTACTGCCTTTGTTATCTTCGATCTGCTTGATCCGAAGTAATTTCATTAAGATCAGATCGGTCATCGAACTTGTACGCATACCACGCCAGGCTTCACCATAATCATGATTCTTATCTTCCATCAACTCCTTGGATTTCTTTACATGAAACTCAAAATGACGGGTCACTTCCGAAGCAGGCATTTCAAGATTCTCTTCGCTACCCATTTCAATTTGAATCAAGGCGATCACACAATAATTAATGATACCCACAAACTCTCCGTCTATCGTATCATTGATTTTCTGGATACCCTTCTCCTCTATGCTTCTGATGCGTTGGGCTTTGATAAAGATCTGATCTGTAATTGAACTCAGTCTGAGGATACGCCACGCCGTGCCATAATCCTTCATCTTATTGATGAAAAGATCTTTGCAACGGTCGATGATCTCGTTATAATGAGCTGAAGTGCTTTTAGTCATTTCTTTTGCCGGTAATGAAATTTCGGCTTCTGATTTCATTTCTTAATTGATTGTGTATTTTCGTACGGAAATTAATGATCTAAGACCATTTATGAACGATTGCGAAGATACATTTTTAAACATGAATTTATCCTTAAACTGCCGGGGACAGCTTCTGGATTTATCAACACCTGCAATCATGGCAATAGTGAATGTAACCCCGGATTCCTTCTTTGATGGCGGTAAATATTCCTCAGAAAAAAGTTTACTGCATCATGTTGAATTTCTTCTTTCTAATGGCGCCAATATATTGGATTTAGGTGCTCAATCGACCCGACCGGGTGCCGAATTGATCAGCGAATCTGAAGAATGGAATCGTATCGAAAAAGCTATTCCCGTCATTCTGAAAGAGTTTCCAAAAGCTATCATTTCAGTCGACACATTCTATAGCGGCATTGCAATAAAAACTGCAGACCAAGGAGCTGCAATTATAAATGATATCAGCGGCGGAACACATGATGAGAAGATGTTTGAAACGATGGCTGATTTAAAATTGCCATACGTTTTGATGCATATTCCGGGTACTACGAGATCAATGCATACCAAATCCGAAAACATCAATATTGTTCTCGAAGTATGGAATTATCTGGATAAAAAAATAGCTGAACTGAAATCTTTGGGCATAACTCAAATAATTATCGATCCCGGATTCGGTTTTGGAAAAACGATTGACCAGAATTATTCATTACTGAAGAATATGCACGCCTTCAACAATTTCAGACTCCCGATACTTGCCGGCATGAGCAGGAAATCGATGGTTACTAAAGTACTGAATGTAAATTCCGAAAATGCATTGAATGGTACCACCGTTCTCAACACACTTGCTCTATTGAAGAATGCTTCCATCCTGAGAGTTCATGATGTTATTGAAGCAAAACAGGTGATAACTCTTGTCGAACAATATAGAAAGGTTGAATAATATTTGACAATTTTGTACACATAATTCGAATAACGAATAACGGACTCAAATAAAAAGAAAGCAATTGTAATTTAGTATCCTGTGCTAATTACTACTTACGACTTACTACTCAACTAAAAAGAAAAAATGGACCTTTTCCACATAGGCTTTCTCACCATCAGGCTCATCGACCTGATTGATATTGCTATTGTGACCTTTCTTCTCTATAAACTTTATAACCTTTTACGGGGTGGAGTTGCTATTAATATATTCATCGGTTTACTTACAGTATATGCATTGTACTGGATCTGTGTAAAGATCCTGAACATGGAACTACTGGGAACGATACTCGGACAATTCATCAGTCTTGGATTTATTGCATTGATCATCGTCTTCCAGCAGGAAGTGCGGAGATTTTTAATTGTGTTGGGGACGAACAATATTTTATCAAAAAACAATTTTACCAAACAATTTCTGCCATGGAACTGGCAGACTCAGAAAAATCCGCCACTTGATATTTCCGCTATTGTAAAAGCCTGCAGACAAATGTCGAAAAGCCGGACCGGAGCGATCATTGTACTTGCAAAATCTTCACAACTAAAATATTTTTCAAATACGGGAGATATTATGGATGCCGATATATCACAACGTCTGATTGAAAGTATCTTTTTTAAAAATTCTCCAATGCATGATGGCGCTATCATCATCGTGAATAATAAAATAAAAGCTGCAAGATGCGTTTTACCGGTAACAGAAAATGTTGACCTACCCGCTCATCTGGGAATGCGGCACAGAGCTGCTATTGGCGTGACTGAACAGAGCGATGCAATTGCATTAGCTGTTTCCGAAGAGACCGGTGATATTTCAATTGCTAAAGAGGGACAAATTCAGTTGAATGTGTCGTTGGATGAATTGGAGAAGAATCTGAGGTTGGAGTTTGAGCAATAGGTTAAAATAAATGAAGTGGAATGAAGTGAAATGAAGTGGAATGAAGTGAAATGAAGTGAAATGAAGTGGAATGAAGTGGAATGAAATGAAATTTAGTTGGAAGTATTCGATGAATCATTCATCATCTGAAACTTCTTTACCAGTTCCTCATCACTGATTCCCATTTCAAGTTGTTCGTATGTAGCTTGGGCACTTGGGGCTAATGGATCGTTTGGAAAACGTTGTACGAATTCTTTGTATTTTGCTTTTGCAGATTCAGGTGAATGTAATTCTGTATCATAAACAAATGCCTGCATAAAAAGTGCGGAGGCACACCGGGGATGGTCCGGATATTTATTCAATAAGCGACCAAGTATTTCAATAGTTGTATTCGGATCGCGTAATACTATTTGATAGATCTGCAGCTTTGAATAAAAAGCTACCACTCATTGTATCTTTAGGATAAAGCTCTACGAATTTCAGATACATTTCTTTAACTGCTTTTCCCTTTTCAAGATTTACTACCAGAGAAGTGTCATTGATCAATCCTCGTTTTGCAATCGTTTTATCTGAGAAATTAAGTTCTCCTTTTCAAGAACATGCTCCAAGAAAAAAGTATTACAACAAAAATTAAAAGTGACCTGACAATTTTCATCTCCATTAATTATTTTTGAAGTACTTTCCCTTTATAGGAAATTTCATTTTATAATCTACATCGACAATTCCCTGAGAAATATTAGCAAGTTTATTCTTGATGAGTCTTTGTCTTAACGGCGAAATTCTATCAGTAAAAAGTATCCCTTCAATATGGTCGTATTCATGCTGTATGATTCGTGCAGCCATTCCATCAAAAGTCTTCTTCTGCAATTTCCAGTTTGCATCGTAGTATTCAATGTACAGTTCTTTCTTCCGTTGAACATCTTCACGAACACTTGGAATTGATAAACAACCTTCATTGAATTTCCAAAGTACTCCCGACTCTTCTTTGATCACAGCATTGATAAATACTTCTTTGAAATCTTTAACAGGATCTTCTTCGAATGGTGCACCATCGATCACAAACAATCGAATGGATAGTCCGATCTGAGGCGCAGCCAGTCCTACTCCACTGCTATCATACATCGTCTCGAACATATCGTCAATTAACTCTTTTAATTTCGGATACTTCTTATCAATATCAAGTGCCTTCTTTTTTAGCACCGGATCACCATAAGCGATGATTGGGTAAATCATATTAACTCAATTTTCAAATCTGATTTGCATTCATATACGATTGCAAAATAATTACTGCACTGGTCTGATCGATCAACGATTTATTTCGGCGTTCCATCTTCTTTACACCACTCATTAAAATAGCCTGTTGGGCCATCTTGGAAGTAAATCGCTCGTCAAATCGGGCAACCTGACATTTCAGGAAATGCTTTCTTTATCGCCTTTACAAATTGTTCGACCTGGGGAGTGACTTCTGAAGCGGTATTATCCATTTGTCGTGGCTCACCAATAACCACTAATTCTACCTCCTGAGCAATGAAATATTTCTTCAGGTACTCAATAATGTCTTTCGAATGAACGGTATCTAATGCTGTAGCAATTATCTTGTTAGGGTCTGTTACGGCTATACCGACTCGCTTGGTTCCATAGTCAATTGCCATAATTCTTCCCATTTTGCAAATATAACTGAAAAATATGATTTTGCATCACTTTTACTGACCGTTCAATCAACAATTGCACTGAATAGTTGACTGAAAAGTCAGAAGAAAAGTATTGCTACTTTGGATATGGAAACTTTCCTTTGTTCTCAAGAAAATTGAATTTTTTATGAGAGATATAATAGAGAAAGCGTGGGAAAATCGTGAGCTTTTGAAGGAAGAAAGTACTCAGGATTGTATCCGTCAGATCATTGAAGAACTGGACAAAGGCAGAATGCGTGTTGCAGAACCTAGTCCAACAGGATGGATAGTAAACGATTGGATCAAAAAAGCGGTAATTCTATATTTCCCTATACAGAAAATGGAAACATTCCATGCCGGACCGATGGAATTTCACGATAAAATGAAGCTCAAAAACGATTATGCAGGCCAAGGCGTTCGTGTAGTTCCACATGGTATTGCACGGTATGGAAGTTATCTTGCAAAAGGCGTGATCATGATGCCATCGTACGTAAATATCGGCGCATATGTAGACGAAGGCACTATGGTCGATACCTGGGCTACTGTTGGTTCCTGTGCCCAGATTGGCAAGAATGTACACTTAAGTGGGGGCGTCGGAATTGGCGGCGTATTAGAACCCGTTCAGGCTGCTCCTGTGATCATTGAAGACAATTGCTTCATTGGCTCCCGATGTATCGTCGTAGAAGGCGTTCATGTTGAATCAGAAGCTGTACTTGGTGCGAATGTAGTTCTTACAATGTCTACAAAAATTATTGATGTTACAGGTCCTTCTCCTATTGAATACATCGGGAAAGTTCCCGCGAAGTCAGTGGTGATTCCCGGCTCGTATACCAAAAAATATCCTGCCGGTGAATATCAAGTTCCTTGTGCCCTAATAATTGGAAAACGAAAAGAGAGTACCGATAAAAAGACTTCGTTGAATTCAGCATTAAGAGAATATGGTGTTTCTGCATAGAATGTTTACTGAAATTTAGAAATGAAATTCCTTGTCATACAAACCGCTTTTACCGGTGATGTAATTCTTGCTACAGCACTGTTAGAAAAAATTCATTCATCATTTCCGATGCTGAAATAACCATGCTTGTACGAAAAGGAAATGAAACGCTTTTAAGCAATCATCCTTTCTGAAAGAAGTACTGATCTGGGATAAAAAGGAAAACAAATTAAACAACCTTCGCAAACTGATCTCAGTTGTAAGAGCGAAAAAGTTTGATTACGCTATCAATCTTCAGCGATTTGCCGGGACAGGAATTCTCACCGCACTTTCAGGAGCAAAAGAAAAACTCGGGTATGCTAAAAAATCCGATGAGCATTTTTTACAACCGACGATTACCTCACACCATTGGCGATGGAACTCATGAGATCGAGCGCAACCAAGCATTGATCGGTCATCTGGTAGACCAGAAAATTTCTAAATCGCGACTATACCCTTCTCAAGTAGACAAAAACAATATCTCCAATACATTGCTGGTAAAAATACATTACGATATCTCCCGGTTCGGTCTGGTTCACAAAAACTTTTCCTGCTTATAAATGGATAGAACTAATTCAAAAATATAAATCTGAATCACCGGAAACAGTGATCTATTTGTTAGGTTCAAAAACAGAAGCAAGTTTAGGTGATGAGATCATTGCCAAAAGTGGTCATCCTAAAACGGTCAATCTTGCCGGCGCACTTTCCTTTCTGGAATCCACGGCACTCATGTTTACTTCTGAGATGAACTATGTGAACGATTCAGCACCATTGCATATGGCAAGTGCCGTGAACGCTCCGGTAACAGCAGTCTTTTGTTCAACTGTTCCCCGATTTGGTTTTGGTCCGCTTTCAGATAACTCAAGAATTGTAGAAACCGACTTAAAATTAAATTGCCGACCTTGCGGATTGCATGGTTATAAATCGTGCCCAATGACTCATTTCAAATGTGCTCATTCAATTGAGGTCAATAAAATATATTATTCAAAAAAATGAACGAGCAGGTAAAAGCAGAAGTAAAAAAATCACTTGCAGTTTTAAAGAACGGTGGGGTTATCTTATATCCGACAGATACAGTGTGGGGATTAGGATGTGATGCAACCAATCCAGCTGCTGTTAAAAAAGTATATGAAATAAAAAAACGAGCAGAATCGAAGAACATGATCTTGCTTGTAGACATGGAATCAAGAATTTCTACCTATGTAAAAGAAATTCCTGAACAAGCGTGGCCACTAATTGAGTTTACTGATAAGCCGCTAACAATTGTATATGATGGCGCAAGAAATTTACCTCCGGAAATTATTGCTGACGATGGCAGCATAGCAATCAGAGTTACGAAAGATGAATTTTGTAAAAACCTGATTGGCGTCTTGAGAAAACCGTTAGTTTCTACTTCTGCAAATGTCAGCGGAGAACCGGCGCCTGCTATTTTTCAGGAAGTAAGTGAGGAGATAAGAAAATCTGTTGACCTTATTGTGAACTGGAGAAAAGATGACCGTCAACGTGCTCAACCCTCGTCAATTATCAGCCTGAAAAAAGGCGGATTGATTCAGATTCTTAGACCATAATCATTGGCACAAAAACGATTTTCGCCTTTCCTATATAGGTAAAATAGACTTATCTTTGCGCCCCTGAAAAGTATCAGATGAAAAAACACCTACAACACCGCATCTTTTCTGTGATTGCAGAAGAAGCAGAAGCCATGAATCAACAGGCTTTTGTGATAGGCGGTTATGTACGTGATATTTTTCTTAAACGTGAATCCAAAGACATCGACATAGTTGTACTGGGAAGTGGAATTGATCTTGCTCAGCATGTTGCTAAAACATTAGGTGATAATGTAACAGTAAACATCTTCCGGAATTTTGGAACAGCAATGATCAAATTCGATGGATTAGAAATAGAATTTGTTGGAGCACGGAAAGAATCTTACCGACTGGATTCAAGAAAACCAATTGTAGAAGAAGGCACATTAGAAGACGATCAGAAGCGTCGCGATTTTACTATCAATGCAATGGCCATTCATCTCACGAAATCCAATTTCGGAGAATTGCTGGATCCATTCAATGGAGTTAGCGATCTGGAGAATAAGATCATCCGCACACCTTTGGATGCTGACATTACTTTTTCCGACGACCCGTTAAGAATGATGCGGGCAATCCGTTTTGCATCTCAATTGCATTTTCAAATTGACAAGGCAGCAATAGAGTCGATCACTAAAAATTGTGAGCGGATCAAAATTGTGAGTGGTGAAAGAATCTCTGAAGAGTTAAACAAAATCATTCTTTCTTCAAAACCTTCTATTGGACTTGATTTACTATTCAAAACAGGAATATTGCAGATCATTTTCCCTCAGATGTGTTTTTTGCATGGTGTTGAATACATCAACGGACAAGGCCATAAAGATAATTTTTATCATACCTTGCAGGTTCTTGACAATGTCTCTAAGGTCTCTGATGATCTTTGGCTACGTTGGGCAGCCATTTTACATGACATTGCTAAGCCTGCAACGAAACGCTTTGAACCGGGCCAGGGATGGACGTTTCACGGCCATGAAGACAAAGGCGCACGAATGGTAAAGCACATTTTCCGACAACTGAAATTGCCGTTAAATGAGAAAATGAAATTCGTTGAGAAATTGGTTCAACTACATTTGAGACCAATTGTCCTTGCACAAGAACATGTTACAGATTCAGCGATTCGCCGACTATTATTTGATGCCGGTGATGACATCGATGCATTGATGATGTTATGTCATGCCGATGTTACAACAAAGAATGAATATAAAATAAAAAAATATAAAGATAATTTCCGTGTAGTAAGCGATAAATTAAAAGAAGTAGAAGAAAAAGATCGGATCCGAAACTGGCAGCCCCCTATCACGGGCGAGCACATCATGGAAACATTTAATATCAGTCCCGGGAAAGAAGTTGGAATTATTAAAAATGCCATTCGTGAAGCAATTTTAGAAGGCGAAATCCAAAATGATTACAAAGAAGCATTTCAATTAATGTTAAAAATAAGTAAGGACCTGGGACTTGCAGAAAAATGACTTCGAAATTCTGAAAAGAATTGATAAATTTTTATAAAAATTTTTAAAAAGATTTCTTTCTACTTTTGAGCTAGATACAGAATATAACTATGGCAACGTATCGATTAAGAGTAATAATAGAAGACCACGAAGAAGTTGTGAGGGATATTGAGATCAAGTCAACTCAGACTTTTAATGATCTGCATTTGTCAATTCACAATTCAATTGGTTTTGACAGTGATAAACAGGCATCCTTCTACATGAGTGATGACAACTGGAAAAAAGGGAAAGAGATCACTAACAAAAATCTTTCGGAAGCTGAAGAGGCAACGAAAGCACGAATGAAAAATGCTCGTTTGTGCGACTTCATTGTTGATCCGCATCAAAAGATCTACTATATGTTTGATTCAGGACTATGGACGTTCCGAATTGAACTGATCAAGATCAATCGTGACGAGGACCAATATGCACAATACCCAAGATGCATCAAGTCAAGTGGTGAAGCACCAAAACAGTATGGAACAACGCTTGCTGCAGCTTTACCTATTCCTGACGATTTCGATTCACTGGAAGATCTTGATGATGATGATGGCGACGAGGATGATACGGATGGCGACATCCTTGCAATCGATGCAAGCGAATTACCTGAAGGTGAAGAAAAAGATGATACTTTCGTTGCTGCTGTGGGTGATGTAGAGGAAAGTGCTGATGATTTTGGCGCTGACGACGAAAACATGCTTGACGATAGTATCTCAGAAGATAAAGACGAATTTTAATTATCACACATTCCACAATATTATAAAGACCCTCCTACCCGAGGGTTTTTTATTTTAAATAAAATGAAAAAACTCATTGTAATAGGCGGCCCAACTGCATCCGGAAAAACCGGACTGGCAATTGAAATTGCTAATCATTACAATACTGAGATCATCAATGCCGATAGTCGACAGTTTTATAAATACATGAACATCGGAACGGCAAAACCAACGACAGAAGAACAGCCCAAGCAAAACATCACTTTATTGATTTTCTCGAACCCGATCAGGAATACAATGCCGGGAGATTTGAAATTGATGCGCTGGCAAAAATCGCAGAGATCCATGAGAAAAATGATTATGCAATAGTTGTTGGCGGAAGCGGATTATACTTGCGAACACTTTGTGAAGGAATGGATGCTTTCCGGAAACTGATCCGGAGCTAAGAGAGAAATACAATCAGCTTTTCAAAGATCAAGGACTGGAAACCATTCAAAAACTGCTATTTGAAAAAGACCCTGATTACTATTTGATCGTAGATATAAAAAATCCGCATCGTATCATCCGTGCCCTTGAAGTTATTGAACAAACAGGAACGACCTATTCATCACTCCGTAAAAAAGTCAAAGCGGAAAGACCTTTCAAAATTATCAAGATCGCAATTGATATTTCAAGAGATGAATTGTATGAACGAATAAATGACCGTGTAGACAAAATGATCTCTGCGGGTCTGGTCGATGAAGTGAAAAATTTAACAAAATACAGAGATTGTAATGCGCTTAAGACCGTAGGCTATATTGACATCTTCAGTTACCTCGATGGAACAATTTCTTTAGAAACAGCAATTGAACTCATCAAAAAAAATTCACGCAATTATGCAAAACGGCAGATGACGTGGTTCAATAAGGATGAGGAGTTTCATTGGTTCAGCGCGGAGGAGTTTGATGGAATTCCGGAGTACATTGAATCTCAACTTGAATAGTACATTCTCTCTTTATGTCCTCTTTGTTTTCTCTTTTTTCTCTATGGTAAAATTTTAACACAGAGAAAAAAGAGGAAATAAAGAGAGAAAAAAGAGAACCATATAATGATTACTCTGGCATTAAGACAAGTTTTGCATAATTGTCCGTCTTAAAATATTTGTCTGCGAAGTGGATAAAGTCTGGTCCTTTAAGCGAATTAACCCATTCATTATAAGAATCCATATCGGCTAACTTTTCATTATTCTTATCAGCTGATACCATAGCTGCTAACCAAAAAGAGTTTTCTTTCAATGCCGTTTCGCGTTCGCGGATGAATGTCTGCTTTATTTTTCAAGATTTTTCTCATCACAACCTTTTGCTTTTACCTCGGCAATCACAGTCAGAACAGCTTGAACCAATGAATCAACATTTTCAGGCTTGCAATTGAAGCCAACAGTATTTTCAAGTTTGGAATTGGAAATTAGCAGGGGTTTAAATTGAAACTTACTCCATACACTCCACTTTTGTCTTCTCGCAAAACTTCTCTTAAGCGGATACTGACCAATTTATTCAATGCATAAACTTCATTTCTATTCAATGGTGTGTAATCAAAGTCCATATTCCATCGCAGAGAGACATAACTTTTAGGGGCAATCCCTTCTTGAACTGTTTTTTGAACTTGCCCTTTCGGATAACGAGCACCAATGTCCTTCCACTTTTTCACGTTTCCGGTTGAAGGCAAATTGCCAATATATTTTCAGGCAAAATTCTTCAGTGAATCGACATCAAAGTTCCCAACGAAATAAAAATTAGTGCCGGAAACATCACTCATCAGTTCTTTATAAATTGCAAAAGCTCTTTCTGACTTGATGCTATCAAGAAGCTCCATTGTCATTGGTCTTGCGGCATAATGATATCCCGACATAAAATAATTTACCGTGTCATTATAAACCGATTGAGGATTTACACTTTTATTTTTCAGTGCTGTTCTTCTGGCTTCCATTAATTGCGCAAAAGCATCTTTATCAATTCTCGGCATTGTGTGATACCCATAGATCAATTCCATCAATGTCTCCAGATCTTTAGGAGCACAACTTCCATTCAATCCCTGATAGAGAGCAGTAATACTTGGAGTACAATTAACTGTTTTACCTGCAAGCATCTTATCCAGCATAGTTGCATCAAATTCACCTAGTCCTGAATTATCGACAATTGCATCAGCCGAAATTGCAGAATAAAAATCCTTACGATCTGTAATTGACCATCCACCCTTATTATAACTTGAAAAAATTATCTTATCATTATTGAAATCAGTTGGTTTAACTGTAACAGTAATGTCGTTTCCAAATTTCCATTTTGTGATACCATATTTTTCATTCTTTTCTTCGGAAATAATAGCAGCAGGGTTTCAGAATTGCCTCTATCAAAGGTTTGTTACTCACTTTATCTACATATGCTCCAGCTTCGCTACTTTAACATCATTAAACATTTTCTTTACTTCAGCTTCAGTTGGGATAACAATTCCATCTTTCTGAGGATAAGTAAATAATGCAAAACAATTCTCACTTCCTGTAAGATAATTTTTTCCTATCACTCCTATTTCATCTAATGTAGCTTGAGAAATAAAAAAGTATAGTACTCATATTCTTTTTCAATCCCCGGGATTGGTTCTTTTGAAAGAAAGTTGCTTACATATTCCCGGGCATAACCTGATGAAGGAGATTTATCTCTTTCGTTATATGCACGCTTTATATTATCCAGAGCATCTGCTTTTACGCGGTCTAATTCGGTTTGTGTAAAACCATGTCGACGAATTCTTTCCATTTCCTGCATTAATACAGTCAGCGCAATTTTGAATTTCGTTTCAGTACATCTTGCACTGATATCAAAAGTACTTTTCGTTCTGACAAACCCTCCAAAACCCCCGCCGGCAGCGAGAAACGGAGCATCTGCTTTTCTGCTTATCTCACTTAATCTTGCATTCATCATGGATGAGAAAAGCTGCTTGACTATATCATCGCGAAAATCATTTATTTTAACATTCGTTACCCGGGGTAATTTGTATAACAATTCAATGCTGGAAGTTGTATTCTCTTTATCTGTTACAGAAGCATACAACATATCCTTTGTTGCAGGAACTTCATATGCCTGCCAGACTTTAGCAGATTTTTTAGCAGGGACTTTCGAGAATTGTTCTTTGATCTTTTTCTCCATAGCATCGATATCGAAATCACCAACTGCGATTACTGCCATCAGGTCCGGACGATACCAATCATTGTAGAATGCTCTGATCGCACTCTGAGGAGTGTTTTCTATAATTTCCTTTTTACCAATGGGTAACCGCTCTGCATATCTGCTATCTTTAAAAAGTAATGGCCAATACTGTCGGCGCATTCTTTCACCTGCACCTTGTCCGATGCGCCATTCTTCAACAACAACTCCACGCTCCTTTTGAACTTCAACAGAATCAAATGTCAGATTATGCGCCCATTCTTCAAGGATCTGTAAACCTTTATCAACTATATCAGATTTGTCTGTAGGAATCTGTAACATGTAAACAGTTTCATCGAAACTTGTATATGCATTCAGATGCGGTCCGAATTTTGTTCCGACTGATTCAAGGTAATCGATCAGTTCATTTTTCTTAAAACTTGCGGTTCCGTTGAATGCAAGATGTTCTGTCAAATGGGCAATCCCTTGCTGATTGTCGTCTTCAAAATTAGAACCGGCATTCACTGCCAATCTTAATTCTGCTCTCTGTTCTGGTTTTGAATTTTTCCTTACGTAGTACTTCATTCCATTTGGCAGCATTCCGATTCTGATCTTCGGATCAATTGGAATTGGTGCATCGATTTCAATTTGAGCGAATCCGGTATATGATGAACACCATAACAGGACTATTAACAATAGCTTCTTCACAGGCTGTATTTTTTGATTGCTGAAAGATAAAAGTTTCTTTGAAAACTATCGCACTCCTGCTATATTTATCCAATGAAGAAACTACTGTTTTTCCTCTTATTAACACATTCTTTGCAATTAAAATCGCAAGAATCCGGGATAACTAATCATTCATTGACTTATGATGAGTTAATTGCAGAATATCAGCGGCTGGATAAACAATTTGAATCTGCTTCTTTAATTCCTTACGGGAAAACAGATTGCGGAGAATCATTACAGCTATTTGTTATTTCTGCGAATGGAATAAATCAGCCAAAACAGATTCATGAACAAAATAAAATTGTGCTTTTTTATAAACAACGGAATACATCCAGGTGAACCTGATGGTATGGATGCAAGTCTGCGATTTGCAAAAGACCTTTTGTACAAAGAAAAATACCGCGACCTACTTAAAAATGTAGTAGTATGTATAATACCTGCATTTAATATTGACGGTGCTCTCGAAAGAAATTCAAATAGCAGGGTTAATCAGGATGGGCCTGCCGAATATGGTTTTCGCGGAAATGCAAAAAACCTTGACTTGAACAGGGACTTTATAAAAACAGATGCTTTGAATACAAGGTCATTAAAAATGATTCTTCATCAATGGGATCCTGATGTTTTTGTAGATACACATGTATCAGATGGCGCAGACTACCAATACACAATGACTTTAATAAGTTCACAACACAGTAAGGCCAGCCCACCAATTGGTACTTACATGAAGGACATATTCACTCCTTCTCTGTTTAATTCTATGAAGGCAAAAAATGACGAAATGACTCCATACGTCTCAACACTTGTAGAAGAAGGTGTCCCTGATAGTGGCATTGTTGCATTTTTAGAAACGCCACGATTTGGAAGTGGATATGTTACTCTGCTAAATTCATTTTCATTCATAACAGAAACCCATATGCTTAAACCATTTCCTGAACGTGTAAACAGCACTCAAAGATTTTTACATTCTCTGATTTCAATTTGTGATGAAAAGAAAGATGCAATTATCAATGCCAGAAAAAAAGCTTTTGAGTACGATCTGGACATGAAAACTTTCCGTTGAACTATGAAGTCGACCTCAGCAAAAAGACGAACTTTTATTAAAAGGCTAGGAATTTAATTTTGAAAAAAGTACAGTCATCACCAGTATGCGTTTAAAATATGACCACAAAAAACCTTATGAAAAGGTAATACCATTCTATAATTATTATGAACCAAAAGATTCTATTCTGATTCCGAAGTATTTTTATGTCCCGCAAGCTTGGGAAAATATAATCCGGATGATTGACGCCAACGGAGTAAAATCGACACGTATAACGCAGGATTCAATTTCAAGTGCAACCACTTTATATATCAAAGATTATAAAACGACAGGTTCTGCATATGAAGGCCACTATCTTCATTACAAGACTCAAACAGAATCTAAAGTAGAAAATAACAAATTTAAAAAAGGCGACTATTTGATCGATTGCAAACAAAAGCACATAAGAATACTTCTTGAAACTCTTATGCCGTCAGCCGAAGACAGTTATTTTAACTGGGGATTTTTCGATTCAATTCTTCAACAAAAAGAATGGTTTTCTGCCTATGTGTTTGAGGATATTGCTGAAAAACTTTTAGCAGAAAACAGTCAACTGAAGAGTGATTTCGTTAAGTGGCAATCTGAACATCCGAATGAAGATGAATATAGTCAGCTTTACTTTGTTTACTCACACTCTGATTATTTTGAAAAGAGTTTTAAGAGGTATCCGGTGCGTCTGATATACTCTAATTAGTATCGTGTTGGTGTTTCTACTTACTCTTAAACTTACTCTTAATCTTTTATTAGTGTAAAAGTTAGTTTAAGAGTAAGTCAAAAAAAATCCGGGCTGCGTATACAACCCGGACTTCCTCTCTGAAGAATTAAACAGTAACTTTTAATCCATGACATCACCTGTTCTCACATAGAGATCCTGCAGTTTTACTGACAGTTCTCTGATCAGATCCAGATCATCGACAGACAGCTGGCTAAAATCATCGCTGACATTAGAAATTTGTTTCTGTTGACGTTTTGTCTGTGGATATTCAATCTCTTTACATAAGATGTGATCGAGTAATCCGTTAAAGTATCGCTGGCGATCAGCCGGATTTAACTTTTTGATTAAAGAGCGGATACTTTGTACATGACTTTCAATTTCCACTTCAATGTGTACATGATTAGTTTGATTTTCCACAACTTTTAGTTTGGGAAAATCTCTCTCCGTTGATGTGTTAAGTTTGTTGATTTCTTTGCGCATGGGTCTTATTATCTTGTACAGACAATATTACACCACACAGAAAAAAGAGTTGGACGATGATTGTGTAGTTCTTACACTACAATGGTAGCAGCGATCATCACCGGATCTGCCATTTTCTTATTCTTAGGCCAGAAAAACTTGAAATCTGCACCTTTACCAAGGTCAGATTCTACCCAAACCTTACCACCACCTTCTTCAATTATCTTCTTTACGATGGCTAATCCGACCCCTGTACTCTCTACATCGTCACGACGATTCAAGGTCTGGAAAATAACAAAGATCTTTTCATGATACTGTGGCTCAATTCCCGGACCATTATCTTTAACGGAAAAAGTAAACCCATCGGGAGTTTCAGTCGAAGAAAAAGTAACTTTGATCTTATCCTTATCATTATATTTAATGGCATTTCCGATCAGATTACTGAAAACCTGAGACAGCCTGATTCGATCCGTATATAAAGTCGGCAAAGGATTGTTGAAGATTATTTCTACATTCTCCGGCTTACCAATAAAATCAACTGTTTCTTCTACGAGTTTATTGGTATCGATTTGTTCGTCTTCACCAACACGGCGATCTGCACGTGAATAATCCAGGATGGCATTGATCAGATCTTCCATTCTGTTTACACGCTGTTTGATCATGTCAAAATTAGTCCGGACTTCTTTAGTCATTGTATCACCGGCATCTTCCTCAATCCATCCTGTTAAATTTCCGATTGCACGCAGTGGTGCCTTAAGGTCATGTGAAACGATAGATGCAAATTTGTCGAGTTCTTGATTTGACTTTTCAAGATATTCAGAATACTCCTGGAGCTTTTTGTTATTAAGTATTAATTGATCTTTTTGAGCACTGATTCTTTGGATAATGACATTTTTACTGCTATTCAAGTAATTGCTTTGTGCAGCTACCAAAAACAACCCAAAAATAAATGTTGTTAAAGCATCCTGATGAATCAGACTGCTGTCTTCTTTAAAAAGCAGATAGTTTGAATAAGTTGTAAATTCAGAGATATAATAGAAGTATCCCACATTCAAAATTGCTGCAATTGTAAACATAGTCCCACCTCTTGGGCCAAAGAACATAAACGCAGTCATAATGATAACGCACATATACATTGTACCTGTATTCATTATCCCTCCGGCTGTATATGCCTGGATATGTATTACCAGAAAAGTACCGATTAAGGCTACAGAATAAGCTATCGGTAATTTTGTTAAATTGTTAACTGTCAAAAAGTTAACCATTATTACTGTAGCTAAAATATACATCAGCGTTGCAGTCAGACTACTACCTTCAAATGTGGCAGAAATTTGAATGGCCGTAAATAAGCTAACGCCAAATCCGGTAAACGACAAAATACGAAACAGCGAGAATCGCTGTCGTGACATTAGATCGTCAGTTGAGATTCGCTCGTACAAGTGTTGGCGCAACAACAATTTTAGAAGCAATTTCATGTTATTTGGTATTCAGAATATATGAATATACGAATTTTGTCATGTTTTAGATACCAAACTGTAATATTTGGAGTCAATATTGTATTTTTTTAAAAAACTATTGTTTAAAAATTGAGTTATATACCCTGAGGAGCTTATGAATTAATTTCTACTTTTGGACAATTAGTTGATTAGTTTCAAACCCGTCTTACTTTCACTAAACTGCTGTATGGATAAATTAGTAAATATTCTTCTTGTTGACGACGACGAAGTGGATTGTATGAATGTACAGAGAGCATTCAAAAAAAGTAGTATTCTGAATCCTTTGACAATTGCACATAATGGTGTTGAAGCTTTAGACCTGCTCAGGGGTACAAATGGTGCCGATAAGATCACACCTACTCCAAGGGTTTTTTTTATGCAACAAGCTTAAAATGCTTAATAACATCTGCCATACTTGAATTAGAATCTTCAAGCGCTTTTGGCAATTGAACTGAAATTTCAGTCAACAGATTTTCAATATCCTCGTATGTCATCAATCGATTTATAGGTATTCTTAATCCGGTATTATTATATGATACACTTGGGAATACGCTTAAATTAAAGAAGTACCCAAGGTTCATCATTCTGCGAACCATATTGCAACCTACATCAGGCTTACCTACACCGATAAAAGCTATCGGAGATTCAGTTTCATTGACGAGTGGCAGTTCAAGTTTTTTAGCAGTAGCATTAAAAAATGCAACTTTAGCTTTCAACTCATCCTGCATAGTATAAATTTCATCACTCAAATGAATCTTCGCTGATTCGATTGCTGCTCCGAGAATCATTGGAGGCATTTGAATTCAAAAGATGAATGACTTGCTGTTATTCTTTACAAGTTTATGAATTTCTGCATCAGGATAAACTAATAATCCGCCTGCTGCACCGAAAGCTTTTGTTAACCCGGTTGTAAGATATAACCGTGGATGATAATCACCCTGACTGGTAACAAATCCTGAACCATGCTGCCCTGTCCAACTCATTCCGTGAATATCATCGATGTATAAATGAAGTTGCTCATATTGGTCTGCAAGTCTGTATAGGTCCTTCACAGGAGCCAGATCACCTTGCATTGAATAAACACCATCAGCCATATACCAGATCTTCTTGTATGAATCTTTTAATGTCTTAATGCTATTCTCCAAAATATCGATACGATTATGACGTACGATCTCTGTATGAATATCTCTGTTCTTCAAAAACTGAACTGCTGTCTGAATGCTATCATGAACCTGTGCATCCATGATCACTGCATCATCCTTTCCGACAAGTACCGGTATGTTTGACATATGTCCTACAGTCAGTGACTGCAGAAGCAATACAGGTTTATTTAAAAAGATCTTACTTAAAAGATCCTCTGCTTGCTCATAGTATGCAGATGAAACATAAGCTCTGGAAGAGCTGAACTGAGTACCGTATTTACGGATGGCATCAATAGCACCATTTTTTAATCGTTCATCCTGCTCCAGTCCTAAGTAACCACAACTTCCGAAGAAAAGTAATTTCTGGCCTTTGATTGTGATGTGTCTTCCATCAAGAGAGATATCCTCTGTATTGGTATGAACGATTCCTAATTTTACTGCAATAGCCGCCACCTGGTTGACGATGTCCATGACCATTTCATGCTTGTCTTTCAATTCTCTCATAACGTTGTTTTTCAGAAATTTCGCAGCTGAAATTTCCCGGATGATTTTTTAATTATTACGATTCCCCCTTAAAAAATGATACTCTTTACTTACAATTTATCTTTATAAATTGCAGCCGGATTTCCTTGACCGGCTGCAATTTACAAAGGTATTTATCTTATTTACCTGACTAAACTCACGTGTCCAATATGAATTTCCTTCTTTTCGTTTACATCAACTGTTGAAACTCTGTAAACATAAGTATCAGATTGAGCCGGATTGCCATTAACTTTTCCATCCCAGCCACCTTTTACATCATTCCATTCAACGATCTTTAATCCCCAACGATCATAGATCTGAACCTCTACATTTGTTACATTATGAGTGTACACTTGAAATACATCATTCTTCGTATCTCCGTTTGGAGTAAAGGCATTTGGAATATAGATTTCAGCACTAGGGCGGATCTCAATAAAGCGAGTCACTGAATCAATACAACCATTCAGGTCAATAGTGATCAGATCGACTTCATACGTTCCTACATTATCATAAATATGAGTTGGAGAATAAACCGAAGAAGTATCACCATCTCCGAAACTCCAATAGAATGTACCTTGAGTTGACGTCTGATTTAAAAAGTTAACCAGTGGCAGGAAGTCTGTCGCCTGAGCTTCATTAGAAGTAAAGTCAGCTACAGGCGAAGGATAGATCTGCAATGCATTAGGACGTAAGAAAGTTGTCGTACAGCCACTGTCATTCGTTGCCGTTAAGCTCACTGAATACCATCCCGGTGCATTATATGTATGAACAGGATTCTGAATGTTTGTAGAATTACCATCACCAAAATTCCAATTATAATATGTGAAATTACCAACTACCAGGATCTGAAAGATCAGAGAAATTTACCTCATAGCCCTGACAAACATCCTGAGCAAGGAAATCTATAATAGGTCTTGGATTGATTCGGATTATACCATCAGCACTATCCTGACAACCATGGTCAGTTGTTGTAAGTAAATGAATAGGATATACACCCGGATCCTGATATGCATGTGTCGGATTTCCCAAAGACGATACTCCATTGTCCCCGAAAGTCCAATAGTAATTACTGATGGTTCCTGTCGGAACGGTTGAAGCATTTACGAATATAGCAGCTTCTTCTTCACACGCCGATGGTACACTGAATTCTGCCACAGGAAGCGGGAAAACATTTGCCTGACTGGTATAAGTATCTGTGCAACCATTCTGAGAAGTAACAACCAACGAAATCGGATAAGCACCATAAGTTGAATAGGAATGTGTCGGTGACAATGCACTTGATGTGTTGCCATCACCGAAAGACCAAGTGTAGTTAAGCGGACTTGCATCACTGATCATCGATTGGTTCTGGAAATTATTTGGCAGACCAAAACAAACTGAAGTACTTGCAAATTGCGAAATCGGCGTTGCCCAAATTGTTTGCTGACTTGAAATGGTATGTTGACATCCATTGTCAGAAGTAACTGTGAGATTTACTGTGTAAACACCCGGATCTGTATAAGGGATGTCAGGGTTTTGTGCCGTCGAAGAAACATTGTTACCAAAATCCCAATTCCAGACGGAAATATTTCCTGTTGTAATTGCTGACTGATCCGTAAAAGTAACAGTGTTATCTTCACAAATAGATCCACTTGAAACAAATTGAGCTACAGGAATCGGATTTACCTGTACATCGATCTGATCAGTACCGGTACAACCATATTGATTTGTAACCAATACAGAGTATGAACCCGATGATGCTGGTGTAATATTATAATCAGGAGTCGTTATCGATCCCGGACTCCAGATGTAATTCGTTCCACCTGTCGCATATAATGTAGTTGATTCACCAAAGCATATCGACTGATTAACTCCTGCATCAGCATTAGGCACCGGATTAACAGTAACAGTTGTAAAGGCAGTATTCTGACAGCCATTTGCATCTGTTACCAAGAAATTGTACGTAGTAGTTACTGCCGGACTAACTGTAATGGATGCAGTAGTAAATGCACCGCTATTCCAGTCATAGATACTTCCACCGGAACCATTAAGAGTTGCATTGAAGCCAGGACAAATACTTTGTGGCAGACCTGCATCGGCTATTGGGAGAGCATTTACAACTACAGGAATTTCCATTGTATCTCTACATCCGAAATCTGATGCAATGATCAGACGAACATTGAAGTTTCCTGAAGTTGAATATAAATTCGAAGGACTAGGTACACTTGAAGTATTACCATTTCCAAAATCCCAATTCCATGTATTGATAGATCCGGCAGACAACGATGAGTTGTCTGTAAAGGCTATTGAATTATTTACACAAACAGGTCCTGAGCTGCTGAATGCTGCTACCGGAATAGGATGTACATCTATTGTAGCTGATGCAGTACCTGAACAACCAATTGCATCACTTACAGTAACTGTATAAGTTGTTGTTACTAATGGAGCGATAGTTATAGAATTCGTTACAAAATTTCCGGGTGTCCATAAGTAGGCACCTGTTCCATTTACAACTGAAATTGTTGCTTGTTCACCCTTACAAACTCCCATATCGTTAGATACAGAAACAACCGGCATTGGATTTACGATCACATTTGATTGTCCGGATGCAATACATCCATTTCCATCAATGACTGTAACAATGTAAGTTGTACTTGCTGATGGAGTGACTTGCACATTCTGACCTGCTATAGCACCGGGATTCCACTCGTACGTTGAACCACCAGTTGCGCTTAAGTTTGCAGAAGTACCTTCACAAATAGTCTGATCCGGTCCTACTCCAACAATCGGCAATTGGTTTACTGTTAAAGTCATTGCATCATTTGCCTGACAGCCGTTGTTATCAATAACAGTAAGAGTATAATTTGTAGTCAGAATTGGTGATACAGTAATTGATTGAGTGACCTCAGAATTATCCCAACTGTAGTTAGCAAATCCGGATGGCCCTACTATGTTGGCATTTTCACCTATACATATAGCATCATCCGTTAGATTTATTGAAGGCAGAGGATTGACATTGACATTCTGTTGCGAGACGCTTTGACATCCTGCACCATTTGTTACAGTAATCGTGATCGTATAATTTCCGCTTCCTGAAAATACATGTGAAGGATTTTGCGAACTGCTGGTATTACTTCCTGAACTTGGATCACCAAAATCCCAAGACCACGATGAAGGTGATCCGGATGAGATATCAGTAAAGTTCATTGCCTGGCCCTGACAAACTGCAGGAGCAGTGAATTGTGCAAAAGGAATATTCGTATTAACGGTCAGTTGTTCAACAATAGTGTCTTTACATCCGGCTGCTGTTGTTACGATCAATGTAACATCGTAGGTTCCGTTGGTTGTGTATTGATGCGTTGGATTCTGAATATTTGCTGTAGCACCATCACCAAAGTCCCAATCCCATGCAGATATTGAACTACCGTTAATAATTGTTGAATCCATGAACTGAACCGGACTACCATTACAATTGTTAGTGAAATAAAAATTTGCATCAGGCACTCCTATTCCCGGAAGTATATCAACTACATCTGTATCGGTACATCCATCAGAAGTTACAGTGACGGTATATTGCCCAACCGGAACTTGCGGCCTGAATGGACCTATCGTTCCATCATCCCATAGATAATCATAAATTCCATTTCCCCAAGTTGCAGAGGCTGTAAGATCTGCACGTTGTGCACATGCAATTGTCTGATCTGCTCCTGCATTTGCTTCCACACCATTTACTGTAATACAATATGAGTAAGTGTTTGTTCCCTGGAACGGACAATTATCATCCTGAACGGTAACTGTAAAACAGTATGGATTTAAACTTATATCACCAGTTGTTGGAGACCAGGTAAAAGTTGCCGAATCTCTATGTCCACCGGTAGTTACAAAAGTAGCACCCGGAATCGCAGAATTCCATGGTTAGCACAAACTTCTGCATCAAAAGATGGCATACCATTAATTCCGGTAGCAAAGGGAATGATGTTATTACAATTTTCAACCGTGAGCTGAACATCACGTTCTACTTGTCCAATTAAAACTCCGTTTCTGTATTCATTCACTAACACAGCAAAAATCGAAACGTCGACCTGAGAAGGAATAAAACAAAAATCACCTGTAACAGGATCAAAAGAAATATTAGTATTCTGAATTGGTTCTTGAGTAGAATAGCCCGGTAGATATGTGATCGTATCTCCAGGGCCTGGACCCCATCTTGGAGTCATCAATTGATATGTCAGTGAATCGCCATCAGCATCGTAACCACCATGGTTAAAACAAAAACGTTGACCGACGCATGCGAAAGGTACCGGCGGATTCGTAAATACTGGTGAGCTGTTACATAATCCGTTTGTATTGTTGATCGTTGAAAATACGTAAAGATTATCAGTACCATTTCCGACAATTGTTGTGATCGCCGCATTCCGCGCCGGCTCACCATGACCTATCTGCCAATCAGCACAAGGACCCGGTAAGGTAATTACTGCCTGATAAGTCCATACTTGAATTCCAATATATGACCCACCATGACATTCCGTAACTGCAGTCGGACAAGTTGTAAGGACATCTTGTTCTGTTCCTAACTGCGGAATAAAAACTGTTTGCGAGGGATAACCACAACTGTTTGTGATCTGAACATCCATTGAAGTGGATGGTAAAATTCCATGACAGTCTCTATAAAAGGAAAAAGTCACTAAGTACTGTGAGGCTCCTGTTATCGGATCTGTACTTATACATTCGTAAGTCATATCAGATCCCATTGCATGTGATGCAACTGATCGATTAGAATTGAAAATAAGAATGGTCGCAAGTAAAAAACAGCGTACCAGAATTTGGGTTAGTTTTTGTTTCATAGTATTCCTGTTTAGGGTTCCAGGGATTATTGAAGTTATCTGCTAAAAATAATAATTTTATTGGCACTACTGTAAGATTTTCCGTTAAAATGACTATTTTTTTCAACAAACCATAAAAAAAGCCGTTTTCAATGAAATTTCAATTCTCTTTCATTGTTAAAAACGGCTCTTTTGACCTCTAAAGGAGGTAAATTTCTACTTCAAAACCTCTACCAAGGGCTTACCAACAGAGCCACTAGGAAATTCAATATTCAAAAGCGTACAAATTGTTGGAGCAATATCCATGATGCTAACCTGATTGTGACCTTTTCCTTGCGGAATATTTTTTCCGTAAAAAAGTAATGGAACATGCGTATCGTAGCGATAACCTGAGCCATGTGATGTACCTGTTTTAGTACTCCAACTTAACCAACCGGATTGCAATTGTATAATAACATCAGAACTTCTTTTCTGATTAAAACCATTTTGAATCAGTTCATACATACCGGACCGATGAGTACCACTCAATAAATCACTTGCTGTGACCGCTGTTGCTACGCCTTCAAATCCAATAACAAATCGTGCACATCGTTCCTGAATGTCTCGTAGATTAATGTTCTTCTTCTCAATCAATACTCTGTCCAGATAGATGTTCTGTGAATTTGTATTCATGATGTAATCAGCAGTTCCGTAAATATTATTCAGATAACCTTTCAATGAATCAATGATAGGTTTCATACTGATTATACCACCCTTTAGATTGTTATCACTACTGAAGACCGGATTATTTGCTGCTGCGTGATCAGCAGATAAGAATAATGTATAATTATCTTTCCCAACATACTCATCCAGGGACTTTAGAAGATCTGCGATCTCTATATCCAATCTCAGATACGTATCCTGCAGTTCAATCGCATTGATCCCAAACATATGTCCAACATAATCCGTTGAGGTATAACTGATGGCAAGCAGATCGGTTTCATTTCCCTTTCCAAGTTTTTCATTCTTCAGGATCTCTTTTGCAAACATTGTCGTCAACGTATTTCCCATCGGAACCTGACGAATCAATTCACTGCTTGAATCTTTCAGTGCAGGTAAATTATGCGGGAAAGTCGGTGTCTTTTCTCCAGCGAATAATCCTTCATAAGGTGTCTTATCAGGTGTACTCTCAGTATATTTTTCAATGGGCAATAAAGTTGTCCAGGGCTTTGATAACAAACTATCAGCAACTTTTCTCTTATTAAAATTCTCTACCCATTTCGGAAGTTCATTGAAATAATAAGTGCTGCTTATCATATTATTCGAATAAGGATCATGCCAGTATGCTGCATCAGCACCGCTACCTGCAGTAAGTATCGATCCTCTATCCTTAAGAGCAACACCAATTACTTTTGATCTGAAATTCGATGCAAGTTTTAGTTCATCTCCAATGGTTGATGTGAATAAATTTCTCGGCGACATTTTGCCTGAAACACTCGTAGTTCCCAGTGGTTTTACTGTTGAATCGCTTACGCAATAAAGAGCCTTACGGGAATAACGATCATACCAATCATTACTTACAATTCCGTGATTAGCGGGACCACTCCCCGTGAAAATACTTGCATGCCCACACCCGGTATAGGTTGGAACATAATCGAAAACAGCATTTGTATAATTAAAGCCTCCGGTTAAGAGTCGTTTGAAACCATTCTCGCCGTATTTGTCATAGAACCGGACCAGGTAATCGTAACGCATCTGATCGACGACAATTCCTACTACAAGTTTTGGTTTCTTGTAAACGCTTCCTTTTTCTCTTATCTTGAGAAAAAGCATTTGGAAGTGATAAACATTAGCACTAGCATAATTCCTTTTGAAATTTTCATTTTTGCTTCATTCATAATATTATTATTTTCTCAACTATACTGAATTATTGATAAGGTTGAAACTTACATACAACCATTCCATTAGTTATAATTTTTTGATTTCCCAGCTGATCATAAACTTTGCAATTAAACAGAGCTTTAAATTTAAAATACGGTCCCATTGCATCAGTTTCTGTTAACGTATCAGTCACCAAAAAATTACTTCCGGTCTGATCACTCCCGGAACCTGATGAATAATTCGTATTAGAATTAGTTCCAAAAACAACAACAATTCCACTATCAGGATGAGTAGAGAAATTGTGATT